>JAAYWY010000016.1 GCA_012516165.1 Bacillota bacterium | reverse complement strand
TTAGGGTTAGTAATTTTCCTATCAGCTTTACTTAAACAAGTTAACTTCTTTTCCTAAAGCATTAGCTGCTGCACTAGCCCCGGCCAAACGTCCGGAGTTATAAGCCCAACCTTGGGCACCGCCTTCAAGAAGCACATAGTGATCGCTATAGAGCCCGCCTGCATCGGCACCAGCAGCGTATAGATTCGGAATCGGTGCGTAGTTATTAGGGTCGTTCTTAACCACTTGCAGATCGTCGTTGATTCTAATTCCGCCCAAAGTGCAAAGGTTGGTAGGTATAACTTTAACAGCATAATACGGCCCTTCTTCCAGTGCCACCATATGCTCTTTTCGTTTGCCAAACAGGCTATCTTTTCCAGCTTTGGCATCAGCGTTGTATTTTGCCATGGTACTTGATAGCTTATTGGGATCCATGCCGGCGTTTTTAGCCAGTTCTTCAAAGGAATCTCCCTTAAACACCGCATCCTGCTTCATCAATTCTTCCAGCATAGCACTAAGGTTCGCCCAAGGGCTGTTCATAGGAGCAACTTCTATCATAGGTCCCATGGCCACGTTCTCGTTCATGCCTGCAGCTGCTGCTCCGCTTTTTTCCAGGGTATCAACCATCGATTGGGACAAAATTGTGTAGACAAAATTACCCTGAGCAACTACTGCATTGGTGGTAAGGGCACGGTCATAAATAAGGTCTTCATTAGCAAACCGTACACCCGAAGCATTAACCCAGGGGGTTATCGGCAAATAGGCCAGAGATGTATTTGCTAGCCAACCGGTATCCTCAAATGCGCTTAAGTCCCCTGGAACCTTGGTCACGTGCAGCAGATGTACATCTTCACCTCGTTTTGCTGCCCCGGCATCCCAGGCCATCTTGATGCCATCGCCAATATTAGATAACAAGCCAGCCGCCTTTACCTGGACACCATCTAGTGTTTCGGCTACCCAAGCCTCGTCAGCCACAAAACCGCCGGTGGCAATAACAACGGATTTGGCACTGATTTCAATGGTGGTACCATCCTTCTTTTCGGCTAATACACCAACAACAGCGCCTTTATCATCGGTAATTAACCCTTTGGCCGGGGTTTCATACCACACTTGGCCACCTCGTTCCTCAAAGCCAGCTAACATCTTCTTGAAATAGCCTACTGTTTCCGAAGGTGAGTTATTGTTGTATTTGTGGTAACCATGATAGGTGGTATGTGTCTGTAGTAAAGAATCTTAAAAGTTACTTTTCTTTTAATTCAGTCACGTCGCCACCTGCTTGCGTGATACAATCTTCTACCGCAGCCAGTATTGCCCGACTAGAATTAGTAGCCCCAGAAACAGTATCGATTTTCAGCGTCTGTTTATCCACAATACTCTTGGCGATCCGATCAAGAGCTATATCGCCTATCCCCACTGTTTCAGAGTGTTCGACCACTTTTACCGCTGTAATAGCACTATCGCTTACAGTTACTTCCACTTTAACTAATCCATTGTTACCTTGTGCTTCCGCCGTATAAGTTCCTGCTTTGTACTTACCCTTTGAGCCTGTTTGGCCACACCCAGTAAGCAATATAGTCATAATCAAAACCAAACTCAAGGCTAAGACTATAGCTTTGTGCACTTTTTGTTCTAATTTTGCCATAATAATCCTCCGATCTTTCTTGCTTCACCTTACATTCCTTTTGTTGGTTGTATGATCATTTGTTGCAACCAGAAGTAAGGTTACGCTGTTTTTGTTAATTAAATGATAATCCCTGTAGTGACTACAGAGTCAAGTGTTGGCAGCGGTTAGTGTTGCCAACGGTTAGAAATTGCAAAAAGATAGCACGGGGTACTGGCGAAAGGCAGTACCCCGTGCTGCACACCAATATAAATTACCTACGGCTAGGTCGATTAATAACAGGTAAATAGTGTCCTGATGGTATCAGGCACTTTGGAACCTCAATGATTTTTACTTCCCAGCAGCAGCATTAGCGCCAGCGATCCGGCCAAAGACGAAAATGTCTGCGATGGCGTTGCCACCAACTCGGTTACCCGCATGAATCCCGCCGGTCACTTCTCCTGCAGCATACAAACCATCAATTTTCTTACCGCTCTTATCTATAACATGGCAATCGGTATCTATAAGCAAGCCGCCCATTGTGTGGTGCAAGGAAGGTTTCATTTTGCGTGCCACATATGGTGCTTCGATCTTGTGGGTAAAGGAAGTCTTACCAAAGTCCGGATCAGAACCTTTCTCCACATAAGAGTTGTATTTTTCCACTTCTGCTTTCAAAGTCGCTGCATCACAACCGATCTTTTCGGCCATTTCATCAAGGGTATCGGCTATGAAAACCACCGACGATTCGGTAGCATTATCAGCTGGCGGGAACGGATCCGAACCTAGGGTCTTTAGCTCGTAAAAAATCCAACCATTATCGATTGCCGCCTTGGAAATTACGTCCCGCTCGGCGTACTCGTTGACAAAGCGTTTCCCTTCCGGGGTGATGTACATTACGTTAGAACCACCGCCGTAAGCTAATAGACCTGTATGAGCCCAGCCAATAGGCATAAGCTGGGTGAATCCCATGCCGGTAAGATCGGCATCTACCTTCTGCGCCATTTGTATACCCTCGCCCCTGGCTCCGGTTCTATTTGTGGTGAGGATATTAGGGTCAATCTCTGGCCAGTAGTTATTATACTCCATTACCATCTCTTTGTTAGCCGCAAAACCACCTGTCGCTAAAACAACACCTTTATTGGCTCGAAGCTCCATGGGTGTTCCGTCTTTCATTACAGCCTTAACACCGACTACTTTCCCATTTTCCTCAATGAGCTCTTGGCCGGTTACTTCGCAGATAATCTCACCACCGTTTTGGGTAATGTAATCTGCTGGCTTAACGAAGAAATCAACCCACTTGCTCTTTGGGGTGTTGGAGCGTTTCCACAAGGAACCAATCGGTTCACTCAGCTCATTTGTAAATTCCGTACCAACGGTCTCACTGAGCCACTTTTGTGTTTCCAAGCTCTTCTGGCACAAAACCTCAATAAACTCGAATTTGCCCTCGATAGTTGTTCCGTCCAACGCCTGTCGTTTGCCCGCAAAATAAGTTTGTATCATATGAAGCTCAGGAGAATCAAACATTTTAGATGTGTCGCCAGCTAAATAAGTCTGAATTTGCTCTTTCAACTTCTTGAGTGTTGGACCAAATTCCGGAGGCAAGTCGGACTCTTTCATTTCTAAAAAGGATTTGAGCTTATTCTCTAAACCAACAGCAGCCGGTGTTTGCGTTGCCAGTTCAGGGTTAGCCGCATTCCAGGCGCAACCAGAAACCAATGTATTTCCACCGATGGTTGCATTCTTCTCGATAATAATAACAGATGCTCCGCTTTGTACAGCACTAATACCAGCAGCCATCCCTGCTCCACCACCGCCAACAATAACCACATCGGCTGTTTTTTCAATCTTCTCGCCTGGTTTCTTTTCGACCGTCTTAGCTTTAAGTTCCTCTACATTGCCGCCAGCTTTTTCAACGCAGGCAGCCACAGCATTGATAAAAGAATGGCTAGTGAGAGTGGCACCCGTTAAAGCATCGACCCCCAGCGATTGCTGCTCTACAATTTCTTCGGCCAGGCGATCAAATACAGGTGTGCCCACCCCTTCTGTTTCTTCATGAGCCACGACTTTGATTTCTTTTATAGCATTTTCGTCAAAAGTAACTGAAACTTTTATTGGGCCGTTATGGCCTGGGGCCTCACCTTCATATGTTCCTGGTGTATAGGCTTTTGCTGTAGGCTTGGATTGACAGCCAACAAGGGTAACCAGCAACAAAGCCAGACAAAGGGCAACTAACTTCTTATGCTTCATGATCATTCCTCCTTGTGTACTATACTTCGTAATTTTCCAGAACCACACCTAATCCCATTCCTCCCGTCAATATCCTTTGGACCCACTCGCCACATTTCCCAATTGCGGTAACTACAAACACACCCTCTTCAGAGCTTAGCAAAAATTCCCCTGGTAGCACCCCTTTAAATAGCTATTTTGATAGCTTTGTCTGTTTTCATAGAACATGAACCTTGTCCATAATTTCCACCCCAGACAGGGTAAGGGGTTGAAGGTGGAAAATAGGCATAGTATATCGCTCTTGTAAATTTAACAATAAACCCTGTAGTAACTACCGAGTCAAGTATTGATAAAATAAAAACAGTATGCGCAGCTGACTATGCCCAAATTTTTCCCAGCGGCTCCTTATACGCTATTTATCTACTGCTGGCAGCCATACTTCAAAATATCTCACAATCCCACGTTCATCATTATCTTCGTGGATAATCCAACCTATAACATCTCCGCCCAGTGTCAAATCGTTTTGCGCCATATAGTCAAGGGCCGGTTGTAGTAGGTTGTTTAGTCTTTCGCCGTCATAGCCCTTTATCACTGTATAAACACTTTTTCTGGGAGGTATCTTTTTTGTTAATGGAAGATTAATAACCCGATCCACTACTTCCTGGTACTTAGTCCGGACAGCATATCCCAAGTACACCTTATCCCCTTCCGGTACCATGTCTTGGGGGATATAAAGTGCCAGCTGAATAAGCGGCATCTGGCTAAGCCACTCTAAAGTTACTTCCCGTTGCACCTTACTCATCTTAAACTGTTCGTTTATCTGGTTATAATAAAGAAGCAAATCGGGACTGTCCTCAATTCTAAACTTGCCTTGCATTAAATCAATCTGTTTAAAGGATTGTTTCAGTTCTTTTAATCGCTCCAATAAAACCTTGTAGTGGTCTATCCTCTGTTCAATTACATTTATGTGGTCCTCTATTTGCCCCACTGACTCCACATGAGAAAGAAGGTTTAGTATTTCTGTTGACTCATCTAGGGAAAATTCAAAACTGCGGTAGAATTTATAGGCCACTAGTTTGTTTAGATCTAAGGAATTATAATAACGATAACCGCTTTTTTCATCTCGAGGCGGATTAACAAGCCCTTTTTTCTCCAAAAAGCGCACTGTTTCCGCCTTTAAGTTGTCAACACTATACATATTAAGATCAGAAAAACATGAAAACATGCTATACTGCAACATAAAATGGCACCGGACCACCGCCTTATAACAGCGCTGCCCTGTGCCAAAAAGCAATATACCGTTGGCCAAGTCGGTTCTTTCCGACTGCAATTCTAGTTTGTCGGTATCGTAATGTTGTTACTACGTCTTCAACTTCAATTTAGAAACTCAAGCATTAGTGTGTCATTTCGAGAAAACAAATTCTTGATAATCCTGCTCGGTGAATCTTAGAAGGACTTTTTCCCCGTCGGTAAGTAGAGGCCGTATAATGATACGAGGATTTTGTTGCATTAGCTCGATAATATCATCATCATTAAGTTCAGAGAGGGACACATTCATCTTTTTGAATACCTGGCTTTTGGTGTTGACTAGTTCATGAAGTTTAAGTCCGGCAAGCTTTGCCAGCTCTTTGATTTCTTCCTTGGAAAGAGGCCTCTTGATAAGATCGCGGTAATTAAAATCAGCACTATTTTGCGAAAGCCACGCTTTCGCTTTCTGGCAGGTAGTTCAACTGGAAACACAGTAAAAGGTTAAGTGCCGAGACATCATAATCACCTCCTTAAGTTAAAACCTGCGCCCTACCTAGTCAGCCCAACTATGCAGGCCTTACCCGGCTTTATTAGTGGGCACTTTTTGTTGCTACAGTGTTTTTCAGTATACCCAACCCTTCAATCTCCACCTCCACTTTGTCCCCTGGGCGCAGGAAAACCGGCGGCTTACGGACAAAACCCACTCCGGCTGGGGTACCGGTGGCAATTACATCTCCGGGTTCTAACGTCATGAGCTTAGATAAAAAAGAAACTAGATGGGCCACACCGAATATCAAATTGCTTGTATTCGAAGCCTGCATGGTTTTTCCATTCAGGCGTAGTTCTATCTTGAGGTTTTCCGGGTTTGGTATTTCATCTTTGGTAACCAGCCAGGG
>JAAYWY010000117.1 GCA_012516165.1 Bacillota bacterium | reverse complement strand
GCACCAAAATACTGGGATACTAAGGTTGTGGTGGCCATGGTGATACCTGTAACCATGGCAATAAGGGCGAAAATTATCGGAAAACCCACCGACACCGCCGCTAAAGCTTGGGGACCTAGGAATTGTCCCACCCAAAAGCTATCAACGGTGTTATATAAAGCCTGAAGCAAATTACCTAAAAACATCGGCGTAGCAAACATAATCAAATGACGGGGTATGCTGCCTTCAGTAAAGTTTGTTATTTGATTCATCTATAAATCACCCTCCTGGTTGCGGCATGGTTGTTCCTGCTGCACGGCATGCCATAGTTTTTGTAGACTAAGGAGCAGCAGCGAAAATTCTTCTGTTTGAAAATGAGAAGCAATACCAGCCAAGTGATCGTTGTAGATACAACACGTTTTCTCCAGTATGTGGTACGCCTTATTGGTAATCTTGAGACGATAAACTCGTAAATCAGCCGGATCCGACTGCCGCTTAATATAACCATCGCGCTCGAGCCGTTTTATAATACCTGACAATGTGCTAGCCGACCAATGCAATTCCTCGGTGAGTTCTGCTAAAGTAGTTCCACCTCGATCTCGGATATAACGCAGCACCAACATCTGGGCAAAAGTAAGGCCTTCTTTAGATAATAAGAAAGCCATATCTCGGTCTAAACGGCGGAAAATATTACATAAATAATAACTCACCTGCTCTATCTCTTCCGCCGACAGGTTAGGCAAAATTATCACCTCTTGGTATTTACTTCGTATACGAACTATCCTAACACAGAAATGTTCTCAAAACAATAGAAGTTCCCGCCTGGTAGATCCCTGCAGCAACAACAGAATAAACCAGCTTTTCTGCTATGATAATCAAAGCAAAAAAGGAGCTGTCGACTTACAGCCCCCTAACAATAACTGTTAATTGTTTTTTATGAAGTAATTTCCTGAGAATAAGCGGTTCAAGACAAACCAGATGGTTTTTTGCAGCGGTTTCTAATACGATCCACTAAATAGCGGCGCATAACAGCCAGGTTTTGAAAAATGCGTACGCCAAAAGCAAACACGGCCGCATAATAAATTTCCACTCCCAACCGATCTCCTATATAAGTGAGCACTGCGGCAAAGAGGCCATTGCTAAAAAAACCAGTGACAAAAATAACAGGGTCGAAATGGTCTTCGATGCTACTTCTTAATCCGCCAAAAACAGAATCGAATCCAGCCAAAATAGCCACCGCTATATAACGAGCATAAGCCGCCGGAAACGAAAACGGGAAAACTAGGCCGATCAACATTCCCACAAAAATACCCAGGAGCGGCCATATCATTGTTTGTCACCTTCCTTGTCCACCGGACGAGCAAACTTAAAGGTGTGACTGCCTACATAAGCGGGAAGTACCAAACTGTCCTTTTTCTCCATTTGTACTTGAATACCCCAAAACTGCATAGTCTCGATAATACCACCCCGCATCTTTAAGGCGCTCTCTAAGCCACCAGGATCACCGATGGCCTGAATAACATAGGGAGGCCCAATACGTGTGTTGTTTACCGAGATGGTGGGACCAGCGCAGCGTATTTCGGTTAAAGCCACCACCCGCTGGTCGTTGACAGTTATGGCTTCGGCACCCGCCGCTTTAAGCTCGTTAACCAATTTAAGTAAATCCTCATCGTGAATTAAAAATAAATTAGGATCCTGCCCTGGTTGAGCCACCCGGGTGCTGTCTTTTAGAGTAATAATAAGTCCTGGACCGGTCATATCGGTAAAGCCAGCCGCACTGCGGGCCTGCTCTAGTTCTTCTTGGATACGGGCCGTAACGCTTTTTTCCTGATTCATAACTTCATTTAGCTGGGCCTGTAGTTTGTGTACCTCAGAGCGCAATGAATCACGTTCTGTTTCTGCTTGTTTTAATAGGCTAGCCATCTCTTCGATACGCTTAGTAGGTATCTCCTGACTAATCCCGGCTTGTGTTCTCAGCTGAGCAGTCAAAACTACACCCAGCATAACGCATATAATAGTAATCCATATTTGATTGCTTCGTTTCATGGTGGTCACCTCCTCCCTGCCTAATTATAGCACACTGTATCATGGTTTCTTCCCCAAGTCCCACAGCAATACTTACTATTTTAGGCGAACTACGGCTTCTTTACCAGTTCTAAGGTCTATGCTGGCAGGCATCTGGCCGTGGGCACCAAGTTCGGACCAGGTTCCTGTCAAAAGAGCCAACTTTTGTTTTAACTTTACTGGTTCACCCAGCAGGATCTGGACACCTTTTAACATGTACAGGGTAATTTCGTGGTTTTGATCGAGGTGTATTTCGGCCACCTGGTTAAGAAACTCGGCCGGTAAACCTTGTAAACAATCGCTAATTACCGCTACTTTTTCGCCCGGCAAACGTTGACCTAGGCGAACTTCATCTTGAATAGAAAAACCAGTCACCAAAGGTAAGGCTTGTCCTGTTCCTGTTAAGGTTGGGCGCAACGCTAAAACCACGCCATCGGCGGCTATTTCCAGAAAAGAAGTACGATATGGCACAATAAACAGCGGCTTGCGCTCGGTAACATGGAGCAGCACCTTGTTAGGCAGCTGCCGGACAAGCTCTATACTCTGGACCCAGGGATGACCCGAAACAGCCTTAACCACAGTTTGAGTACGTAGACTAAATATATTTTGGCCCGGTAGTACACCGGTGAGAGCAGTAACTTCCTCTGGGTTTACTTGGTTAGTCCCTAAAACTTGTACTTCTTTTACGGTGAAATAAGGCGAACGCATCAGACCTTGGCCTAAACCTATGAGAATTAAGAATAAAACAAAAAGAAGGCGGAAAGAACGGTTGGACATCGTGCCTTCACCTCACTCGGCTAAAAATAAGCGGGCAGCCTCAGCTGCCCGGCTATTTTTGCAGGCGCTGCACTTGGGCACCCAAAGCTGCAAGCTTATGCTCCAAGCCCTCGTACCCCCGATCAATATGATAAATATGATCTACCACCGTCTGGCCTTCGGCCACTAGCCCAGCTAATACCAACGCTACCCCAGCCCTAAGATCCGATGCCTCCACTGCAGCACCGCTTAAACGCTCCACTCCGCGGATTACTGCCGCCCGGCCCTCAATACTTATTTGAGCCCCCATACGCCTTAGTTCGTCTACATGTTTAAACCGGTTGGCGAAAATATTTTCGATGATAACACTGGTCCCTGCAGCCCCGCTTAACATCGCCATGGTCTGAGGCTGCATATCGGTGGGATAACCTGGATAGGGCAATGTTTTTACATCCACGGCAGTAAGGCGCCCCTTAGCCCATACATGTACTTTATCACCAACAGGCTCCACAAAAGCCCCAGCCTCACGGAGTTTTGCCGTCACCGGTTCGTTGTGCTCAGCAATAACATTTTCCAGATAAACGTCGCCACCTGTCATGGCCGCTGCTACCATGAATGTACCGGCTTCGATACGATCCGGGATCACATTATGACTGGCGGAGCCAAGTGTAGACACACCTTCGATCTTAATAGTATCGGTTCCGGCTCCGCGGATACGGGCTCCCATTTTATTTAAAAAGTTTTGTAAATCGACAACTTCCGGTTCTTTGGCCGCGTTACGGATAACGGTAACGCCATCGGCTAGTACGGCTGCCATCATAATGTTTTCGGTCGCACCAACACTGGGGAAATCCAGATGAATATCGCTTCCCTGAAGCTTCTTAGCTTCGGCAATGATATACCCGTGGCGCTCACTGATCCTCGCCCCCAGCGACGCCAACCCCTTTAAGTGCAGGTCTATGGGACGTGGCCCAATAGCACAGCCACCGGGATATGATAGTTTTACTGCTCCCTGCCGACCCAAGAGAGCCCCCATAATAAAAACTGAAGAGCGCATCTCCCGCATAAGCCGCTCCGGTACCTGCGACGACGTTATATGAGAAGCATCCACCCGGCACCAACTGGGACCGGACTCAATCTTAGCCCCAAGAATCGTCAGAATATCCTTCATCTTTCGCACATCGCGCAGATCGGGAACATCATGAATCTCTGAAACACCAGGGCTAAGCAATGTAGCCGCCATCACGGGCAAAGTGGCATTCTTGGCTCCGGCTATACGCACTGTTCCCTGTAGTGGCTTGCCGCCAGTTATGAGAAACTTATCCATGCCTGGCAACACCCCCGTTCCTGAACGTTCGTCGCCCTACTAGGCTTCAATTACCTGTTTGACTGGTATGGGCTGTGTAAGGGCTTGCACAAGCTGTACACCTGCAGTCCAGACATTGCCTGCCCCCAAAGTGAGTACCAAATCCCCCGGTCGTACTAAACCTATGAGATAAGGTGCTACATCTTTTAGATCAGGGATATGAATTGTGTCGGGGCCAGCATGAGCTCTTACTGCATCCACAATCAAGCTGGCTGAAACCCCGGCAATAGGTGTTTCCCCGGCAGGATAGATATCGGTGACAATAAGCAGGTCGGCCTGGTCAAAAGCAGCCCCAAATTCGTGATATAAAAACCGGGTCCGCGTATAACGATGGGGTTGAAAAACACATATAATGCGATTAAACTCCCCTTGGCTAGCAGCACTTAAAGTGGCTTTTATTTCTGTAGGATGATGCCCATAATCATCTACCACATAGATATCGTTCACATGTCCTAGAAGTTCAAATCGCCGATGCACTCCACAGAAAGAAGCTAAAGCTTTGCTGATAACATCAAAATCCACGCCTACTTCCCGCGCCACCGCCACTGTAGCTAAGGCATTTAAGATGCTGTGCTGTCCAGGAACTGCAAGCCGCAGTTGGCCCAAAAGGCGGCCGTGTTCCCACACTTCACACGTACTGGTTAGCGACTGAAAATTAACATTGCGGGCTTGATAGTCAGCACCACTATTAAAGCCGTAGGTAATCAGCCGCTTAACAGATGCCGTGGCGGCAATAAGTGCAGCGTTAGGATTATCTCCACAAGCTACTGCCAGGCCCTCGGATGGCACTTGTTCCACAAAATTACGAAAGGCAGCCATAATGTTATCTAAGTTACCATAGTAGTCCAGGTGATCATCTTCAACGTTAGTCACCACGGCAATGTGAGGCCGTAATTTAAGAAAACTGCCGTCGCTTTCGTCGGCCTCAGCCACTAGATACTCCCCCTGGCCCGACTTGGCATTGCCACCAATATCGTTGAGTTCGCCACCAATGAGCACTGTGGGATCGAGTCCGGCCTTTTCCATTACCAAAGAAATCATGGATGTAGTTGTGGTTTTGCCATGAGAACCAGCCACAGCAATACCTTTTCGGTAACGCATCAGCTCTGCTAACATTTCGCCGCGCTGCATAACTAAAATACCTCGTTTTTTAGCGGCTCTTAACTCTACATTATGCGCTGGGATAGCCGATGACACTACTACCACATCGGGATCCTGCAAATTTTCCTCCTGGTGGCCTACGTAAATAGTAGCCCCCATAGCTGACAAACGCTCGGTTGTATCAGACCATTTAAGGTCAGAACCCGTAACCTTATTTCCTGCTTCTAATAAAACTTTGGCGATGGCGCTCATACCCGCACCACCGATGCCGATGAAATGAATGGTGCGACCAGTAGTCGGCATTCAGGTTCTCTCCTTCCCAACTGTTCACCAACTTAGCCGCGCGGCAGGTAACTTTAGAGCAGCACCAGCATTGTAATTTATGCAGCACGGCTTAGAAGTGTTACTTTGTCAGTCTTAAGATTTGTTGAACTAAAACCTGGGCGGCATCACGTCGCCCAAGTGTTCGAGCAGCTGCCACCATGGCAGCTCGTCTCTTGGGATCGGCCAATAACTGCTGTATGGTCTCGGCCAAAAGTTCGCCGGTAAGCTCCTGTTGGCGAATCATCACAGCTGCTCCCCGCTCAGCTAAGGCTCGTGCATTGTGCTCCTGATGATTAGCCGTTACATATGGTGACGGGATCAATACTGCCGGGATACCGCGAGCAGTGATTTCGGCCAAAGTAGTAGCCCCGGCGCGGGTAACCACCACATCAGCCGCTGCCAAGGCATCTTCCATATTATATAAATACGGCCTTATTAACATTTTCCCCGCCTGACAGGCTTGTATACCTAAGCGGCAAACTTTCTCTTCAATTGTAGCAAAGTCCGTTGTCCCTGTCACCACCAACAACACTAATTGCTGATCCGCGAGTAATCGGGGCGCAGCCGCCAGCGCCGCTTCAGTGATGGGACGAGCACCACGGCTGCCACCAAATACTAGTACTACCCGTGCGTCCTCAGACCGCCCCATGTTTCGGCGCCCCTCTTCGCGGCTTTTTTGCCACACACCAGCGCGTACTGGGTTGCCGCTCACTATCACCTGCCGCGCTCGGGTAAAATATGGGGCAGCCTGATCATAAGAAATAGCTACACAAGCGGCAAACCGGCTCAACCAACGGTTGGCCAAGCCAGGCAATGCGTTTTGCTCATGCAGTAAAATAGGAATATGTAACCAGGCAGCAGCCATTACCACAGGCACAGCCACATACCCGCCTGTGCCCACTACCACCTGGGGACGAAAACGGCGGAGAATATTAACCGCCCGAACAAAACCCTGGATATTCGTCGTAAGCACACTCAAATTAGCCAAGGTAAGTCGTCGTTTTAATCCAGCTGCTGGCACTATTTCTAACTTAAATCCGGCTTTAGGCACTAAATCATGTTCTAATCCCGTTTTGGTACCAACAAATAGCACCTTGGTATTGGGATCTCTTTCCATTAGTAACTGGGCCACAGCCAGTGCCGGATAAATATGCCCACCGGTGCCTCCACCGGCAAATAGGACCCTCATCAATATACACCTTCTTTATTATGGCCGCTGGCTGTGGCGAGAAATATTAAGCAACACGCCCACGGCCGCCAGAGAAAATACCAGTGATGAACCACCATAACTAATAAACGGCAACGGAATACCAGTAATGGGAAGAGAGCCCGTCACCACACCAATATTTACCAAAGCTTGAATAATAACCATACATACGATACCTGCCCCAAGCAGCATCCCAAACCGATCAGGAGCCAGCATGGCCGCACGGCAGCCGCGCCAGGCCAACAGCATAAACAAAGCCAATACAAAAAGCGCACCTAAAAGGCCTAGTTCCTCGCCAATGATGGCAAAAATAAAATCTGTATGGCGTTCTGGAAGCCAAAAAAACTTTTGGCGGCTCTGGCCTAAGCCTACGCCGAGTAATCCCCCCGACCCCAAAGCATAAAGGGATTGGATAATATGAAAACCTGTGTCCTGTGGATCGGCTTCCGGAGTCAAAAAGGCTAAGAATCGGCGTCGACGATAGTCCTCCCCCATAATGGCCCACCAGATCCCTGGTGCCGCCAATAAGGCCAAGAGAAACAAGTGGCTTACTTGAGCGCCAGCAACAAACAGCATTATTGTTGCCGTACCAACTAAGGTCATGGCCGTTCCCAAGTCCGGCTGTTTTAAAATCAGCAAAAACAAGACCCCTAAAGTAGCTACCAGCGGAAGCAATCCGCGCCAAAAGTCGGTGATTTTTTCTTGATGATCGGCCAAGATGCTGGCTAAGAAAAGGATCATCCCTATCTTGGCTACTTCTGATGGCTGAAGACTAAATGGCCCTAACTGAAGCCAGCGCCTGGCTCCACCACCTTCTACGCCGACACTTTTTACCAGCACTAACCCTAGTAAAATTACGGCCAGGGCCAGGATCAGTGGCGCCCATTTTTTTAGGCGGTGATAGTCAACCTGCATCAAAATACCCATGCCAACTAGACCAATAACAGCGGCTACTGCCTGCTTTTTTAAAAAGTAAAAGCTATCACCGAACTCAGCCGTGGCCGCTACGCTGCTAGCACTAAAAACCATAATAATGCCGAACCCTAACAACGTCACCGTGGCAAAAAAAATCAGGAAGTCAGGCCGCCGCGGTTTTTTCATGCCCTGTTCCCTCCCAGCTCCTTCACCGCTTCTTTAAAAACACGGCCGCGCTGTTCATAGTTTAAAAACATATCAAAGCTGGCGCAGGCTGGCGATAAAAGCACTGTCTCACCACTGGTAGCCAAGTCATGAGCCAACCCTACTGCCGCTGGCAATGTTTCAGCCTGATACACAGCGGTGAATCCGCCTTGGGCCAAGGCCTGTTTAAATTTAGACGTAGCTTCACCAATTAGGATCACCGCTCGACAGCGGTTCTTGATTTTTGCTACCAATTCATGGAGACTGGTGCCTTTATCACGCCCACCAGCAATGAGGATAATAGGTGGGCTAAAAGCTTCTAAGGCCTTAATTGTGGCATCGGGGTTAGTGCCTTTGGAATCGTTGACATATAACACTCCATTTATCAACGCCACCTTTTCACACCGGTGCTCCACACCAGAAAAATGCTGCAGTGCCGCGGCAATAGCGGCTGGCTGTACTCCTGCTGCTCGAGCCAGGCAGGCGGTAGTCAAGGCGTTTTCCAGATTATGGCTGCCGGGAATCCCCACTTCCTCTATCCGGCATAAAGTAGTCCGTTTGTCTTCCCAGCCGATAGTCAGATAACCGTTTTCTACCCACGCTCCTTGAGTAAGAAGCTGGCGGCTGCTGAAAAAAATCACCTTGGAGAAAGCAGCCTGTGCCAGTTCGGTGCTGTACTTATCATCAGCGTTTAGCACCAAAATATCGTCTTTTGTTTGGCGAGCAAAAATTTTAGCCTTGGCCGCTTGATAAGCGGCCAAGCTGCCATGGCGATCCAAATGATCCTCGCTCAAATTCAAGATCGTGCAGGCACGGGGGTGAAACTGATCGCAGTACTGCAGCTGAAAACTAGATAGTTCAGCTACAACCCATGTGCCTGGGGCTAGACCAGACACGGCCTCTGTCAGCGGGCGGCCAATATTGCCAGCCACCACTGCTGGTATCCCCCCAGCTTTCAGAGCTTCACCTACCCAAGTAGTAGTGGTGGTTTTGCCATTAGATCCCGTTACGGCCAGATAGGGGCCGGGATAAAGGCGGTAGGCCAACTCTGGTTCACTTATAATGGGTACATGTAAACGTTTGGCCTCTACCACCAAGGGAGATGAATCCGGTACGCCTGGACTAACAACTACCAGGTCTACAACTGTTACCAGCTCCAAGGGGTGCCGCCCTAGTACCACTTGTACTCCTTGGGCAAGTAGCTCTGTCGCCTGCTGTTTTATGGCCGGATCGTCTTTTATATCGGTGGCTATTACTTTGACTCCGCGATTGGCCAAGGCCGCCGCCGCGGCGCAGCCGCTTTTGCCGAGGCCAATAACCAACACCGCCTTATGATCCGTTAGGTTCATGGACACACCCCTTTCTAAACAAAAGCTGAAAGCTGCTTGTGCTTACCGCCTCTCGTAGCCTTGGGTTTTCTCTCGCGGCAACAGCTAGTTTGCAGCCCAAAGCAAAATACTACCGGTTAAGCCAGATACCAATACCAGATGGCTAAACCTATAACAGCCAGCACCGTGGCCGCCAGCCAGAAGCGCCGCACCACTGTGGTTTCACTCCAACCACAAAGCTCAAAATGATGATGCAGCGGGCTCATACGAAAGATGCGGCCGCCGGTAAGACGAAAATAAACCACCTGAATAATAACTGACAATGTTTCCACCACGAACAGTCCACCAATAATAACCAAGAGCAACTCTGTCTTAGTGAGCACTGCTGCCGCAGCTAAAGCTGCCCCCAAAGCTAAGGACCCGGTATCCCCCATAAAAATCTGGGCCGGATAATTATTAAACCAGAGAAAACCAAGACAAGCTCCGGATACAGCCGCAGTAAAAAAGGCTATCTTGGACTGTTGTTCAAACGCAATTACCGTGTAAGCAGTAAGAGCGATCATAGCTGCTCCCGCTGCCAATCCGTCAAGTCCATCGGTTAAATTTACAGCGTTAGCCGTACTTATGGCTACCAAAACTACAAAGGGTATATACCACGGTCCCAGCACCACTGGACCTATAAACGGCAGGTAGACATCTGATCCTAGCTCGGGGTGAAAATAGACCCAGCTACCTAAAAGAGTGGCTAACAGCACCTGAAAAAGCAGCTTTTCTCTAGCTTTAAGCCCCAGCGAACTTTTTTTGGCTGTTTTGCGCCAGTCGTCCTCTAAGCCAATCAAGGCATAACCCACCATAAAGGCTAGGGCTATTAAGGTTTCCGGTGCAGAGCGAGCATATAAAAGCGTTGCTCCAGCACTGGCTAAGACTAGAACCACTCCGCCCATGGTGGGAGTTCCAGCTTTAGCCTGATGGCGCTCTGGACCTTGGCTGCGTATAACTTGGCCGTAGCGAAGGCGTTTTAAAAAACGAATCCAAGGCGGAGTAAAAGTAAGGGTCAGCACTAGACTGACAACTGCCGCCAATATAACCTGTTTCAGCATGAACTATTCGGCCGCCCTTCCGTTTTTAGCACTGTTACCACCTGTTCAAACTGCATGCCCCGCGACGCCTTCACCAACACCACATCGCCCGGTTGCACTTGGCCTTGAGCCACTACGGCAACTTGAGCAGCATCGCAACAGGTGAAGATGGAGCTGGGATCCATACCAGCATCAGTCGCCCCTTGGGCTACCTGCTGGGCCAACGAACCACCAATGATCAAGCAATCTACACCTAGCGCAGCTGCCTGTTCTCCTACTTGGCGGTGAGCTTCTGGTCCCCACTCCCCTAGCTCCAGCATATCGCCTACCACAGCCACTGTTCGCCGCCCCTGAGCCAAGTCGGCTAAAGTCTCTAGGGCTCCGCGCATAGACACAGGATTGGCGTTGTAGACATCGTCAATAATAAGGGTACCATCGGAACGCTCAATCAAATTCAGCCGCATCGCTACCGGTTGTACTTTGCTTAATGCCGCCGCCATTTCCGGTAATGTCAGACCAAAATAGTGTCCCACAGCTATAGCGGCCAGGGAATTTAGCACATTAAACCGACCCACCAACGGCAATTGGATCTCTTCACGACCGCTTGGTCCAACTACGATAAAACTTAGGCCTTTCGTTCCCATGGCTTTGATGTTTGTCGCTTTAAAATCTACGTTCGGGCCTAAGCCAAAAAACATCACTGGAGAACGGCTACGAACTGCCTGATTTCTGACTAAGGGATCATCGCCATTTAGAACAGCCAGGCCGTCCGATGGCAGATTCTCTAGCAGCTCGCCTTTAGCCCGAGCGATGTTTTCCTGACTGCCTAAAAGCTCAATATGAGCGACACCAACGTTGGTTATCACGCCTACTTCAGGCCGGGCCACTTGTGTCAGTGCCGCAATCTGGCCGGGGCCGCGCATGGCTAATTCTACAACTGCCACCTGATGTTCCGGCGCCAAGTTAAACAACGTCAGCGGTAATCCCACCTCGGTATTAAGATTGCCTGGGCTTTTCAAGGTCCGGTAACTGCACGATAGCACCTGGGCGGTTAAATCCTTGGCCGTGGTCTTGCCGGTACTACCGGTGACAGCCACGGTACGTACCGGCCATTTGCTACGATACCAAGCAGCTAGCTGCAGCAAGGCCTGGCCGGTGGAGGCCACACGCACAATGGCTTTACCCGGCGGGCAGATATAAGCTTTATCTTGGCTCACTACAGCAGCAGCTGCCGGCCCCTTTAGTGATGGGGACACAAACACGTGGCCATCCACCCGTTCTCCCGGCAAAGCCACAAACAAATAGCCCGGCTTAAGTTGGCGCGAGTCGGTGCTGACACCAGTAACTGTTGTACTGGCGTCGCCAGAAATGACCTGTCCCCCTGTAACTTTGGCAATTTCCCCCACTGTTAGCGGCTGCATGACCCCTTCAACTCCTTAAAATACTCTCGTACCACTTCCCGATCATCAAAGTGGATGGTCTTTTTTCCTAGAATCTGGTAGGTTTCATGACCCTTGCCAGCAATGAGGACTATATCTTGGGGCCGTGCTTCTTCTAGCGCAGCAAAAATTGCCTGCCGCCTATCTGGTATAAGGCAGTAAGAGCCTTTAGCACCCGCTGCTTGTTTGGCTCCAGCTTCGATTTCGGCGATAATGGTCATTGGATCTTCTGTTCGTGGATTGTCGGAGGTAATAAACACTTTATCAGCATACTCCACTCCCAGTCGACCCATGATAGGTCGTTTGGTACGATCGCGGTCACCACCGCAGCCGAATACTAAGATAATCCGGCCAGCGGCAAACTCCTGCGCTGTTCTTAATATATTTTCTAATCCATCGGGGGTGTGGGCATAGTCTACAATAACGGCAAAATCTTGACCGCATTTTACCTGTTCAAACCGCCCCGGCACCCCAGGCATGTCTTGCAAGGCAGCTGCAATTGTGTCCAGGTCAACTCCCTGACAAAGCCCTACACCAGAGGCCGCCAGTGCATTATACACACTGAATAAACCGGTGGTATGAAGATGAACTCGCTTTTGCCCCACCGGCGTTTTCAGGGTAAAAGCGGCTTCCTGAACTCTAATTTCTATATCGTCCGCTGTTATGTCAGCCGGGCTATGAACAGCATACGTTAACACATTGGCCGATGTGGCTGCCTGCATTTCTTTACTGCTGGGATCGTCGGCATTAAGTACCGCTGTACGTGGTCCTCCCTTACTCCCGGTTTGCCCCAGCTGGGCAAATAGCTGTGCTTTAGCCTGACGGTAATTATCCAAGGTGCCATGAAAATCCAGATGGTCTTGAGTCAAATTGGTAAAAACAGCCACATCAAATTCAATATTTTTTACTCGTCCCAGCGCCAAAGCGTGGGATGATACTTCCATAGCTACATGGGTAACACCATTTTCCACCATTTGCCACATAAGTTTCTCCACGTCCACCGATTCCGGCGTGGTTCGTTCCACCGGCAACACCTGATCCCCCACATGGTTTTCCACCGTGCCAATTAGGCCTGTTTTGTAGCCCGCAGCTTGAAAAATACTTTCGCTTAAGAAAGTGGTAGTGGTTTTACCATTGGTACCGGTAATACCCACCACTTTTAGCTTTCGTGACGGGTAATCATAAAAAGCGGCAGCCAGATCCGGCAACACTGCCCGACTGTCGGGTACTAATATCCGCACAACAGCTGGCGGCAGTTGCACCTCGGGACGATCAAGCACCACTGCTTGTGCGCCACGAGCTAGTGCCTCTTGGATATACGAGTGCCCATCCTCTTTATATCCCCGCACCGCTACAAACAGGCTGCCCGGCTGTACCATGCGCGAATCATAAGCTATCTGATTTATAGTTATATTAGCTAACTTTTCATCCCAAGTCTGACTGAGCACCGTAATGTTGGCTATTACGTCGCGCAATCTTTTTTCCATACTAAGATACCTCCCCCAACTAAATGCACTGTTAGTATGGCCTGCTTCCGGCCTCCTAATTCCAAAGTTTTCCTCAGACGCCTCTCCATCGGCAGGCAGAAACTGCAGCTATTCTCACCCAATGCAAACTACCGAGCAAGGGCGCTGAGGGAACTAATTTGTTGTTAAGTTCGGGGAAGCACCAATCATTTCCTGCATGAGATACAAAATTATTGCTCCGGCGAGGCCGGTTCCCCCGGTCCAGCCGCTGGCGGTTGAAACTGTACTGTTATTAAGCTACCAGCGGGAACCTGGCTCTTCG
>JAAYWY010000116.1 GCA_012516165.1 Bacillota bacterium | reverse complement strand
GGCGCCGGTTGCTGCTCCCGGTGGTGGTGCTGTTGGCCTGGGAACTGGTGGTCAGGATGGAGCTTTTTTCGGCCTATTTGTTACCGCCACCGCATGTTGTATTTGCCGCCTTGTGGGAGCTGATGGTGGAAGGGTCCCTGTGGATCCATCTTCTGGCTAGCCTGCAGCGAGTCTTTATTGGCTTTGGTGTGGCTGTTGGTTTAGGGCTGCCGCTTGGTATTGTAGTGGGCTTGTCGCCACGGGGCCGCGATATATTTGGCGGAACGCTCAGTTTCTTACAGCACATACCTCCCATTGCTTGGATTCCGCTGTTTATTCTCTGGCTGGGAATTGGCGAGGCTTCTAAGAACGCTGTTATTGCCTACGCTGCTTTTTTCCCTATTTTTCTAAATACTATTCATGGTTTGGCTACGACCGATCCTAAACTGGTAGAAATAGGGCAATTGTATCAACTTTCTCCCGGAGCCTTGGTGCGGGAAATATATCTGCCAGCTGCATTCCCAGCCATTTTCACTGGGCTCAGGGTGGGGCTAGGGTACAGCTGGCGGGCTTTGGCAGAGGCAGAACTTATTGCTGCTGAGCGTGGCTTAGGCTATGTCATTGTAGAAGCTCGGGAGTTATCGCAGCCAGCATTGGTATTAGGTGGGGTGTTGGTGATTGGGGCAGTGGGGATGGTGTTGGAGAATTTGCTTGTCCGGTTAGAGAAGCGTTTGCTTTAGTTATAACTAATTAAGAATATCACAATAGGTGAGGGACATGTATCAATATCGGGTGTGTTAAGGAGGGATGGTATGGCCCAGCGTGAGGAAAAGCTACAACTACCTTATCTGGAAGTAAAAGGTGTAAGCCATAGTTTCAATCTTGGCACCGAGAGCCTGCCTGTGCTCTCTGATATATCTTTTACTTTAGATCGAGGCCAGGCGACAGCGGTGGTGGGACCTAGCGGTTGCGGAAAGACCACGCTGCTCCGGCTTATTGCTGGTCTTGCAGTTCCTGCAGCTGGTTCTATTTTGGTTCAAGGCAAGCTGGTTGAGACCACTGGGCGGGACCGCACTTTGGTGTTTCAAGAGCCGCGGTTGTTTCCGTGGCTCACTGTGGCTCAGAACGCGGCCTTTGGCCTAAGAGATGTAACACCAGTTTCCCGGCTGCCATTGGTAGAAGCGGCGCTCAAGCTGGTGGGCCTAGAGGATTTTGCAGACGCTTACCCGCACCAGCTGTCTGGCGGGATGGCCCAGCGGGTGGCTTTGGCTCGGGCCTTAGCTCCCCAGCCGGAACTTTTGCTCTTAGACGAACCTTTTGCGGCCCTGGATGCTTTTACCCGTTCTCGGTTGCAAAAAGAGTTGGTTAATCTGTGGCGTACTACCGGCTGTACATTGCTGGTGGTGACTCACGATATTGAAGAAGCTCTCTACTTGGCCGAAAGGGTTATTATTCTTTCCGCCCGACCTGGTCAGATCAAGGAGGTGATGGATGTTCCCCTGCCTTATCCCCGGGACCGTACCGGGGCAAAACTTCATCAACTGCGGCGTTATATTTTGAATCAATTGGAGGGATAACCTTGTATAAGAAAATAAGTGTGGGTGTGGCTTTAATAATGGCTATGATTTTGGTTGGCTGCCAGGCTCCTGAGCAGCCGTCGGAACAGAAACTGCCACAAGTGATCAATGCCAGCTATGTTTCTTTGCCCCTTAATGTGCCCTCTATTGTAGCTAAGCGCCAACAAATGTTTGAACAAGCGTTTGCCCAAGATGGCATTGACTTCAAGTATCACAACCTGGTAGCCGGTCCGGAACAGACAGAGGCTCTGGCAGCTGGCTCTTTGGACTTTGCGTCGGTTCTGGGCGGTACCTCTGCCTTGCTAGCTCGAGCGCAGGGTGTGGATTTGAAAGTAATAGCCAACTACAGCATGTCTCCGCAGGGATTTGGTCTTATTGTTCCGCAAAATAGTTCCATTCAGACCCTAGCGGACCTTAAGGGCAAAAAGGTGGCTACAGCCAAAGGTACCATTGCCCATCAACTTTTGGTAGCAGCACTAGATAAGGCTGGGCTGACAGATAAAGATGTGGACTTTCTTCACATGTCTTTGCCCGATGCTGCTGCTGCTGTCCAAAGTGGCCAGTTGGATGGAGCTGTGGTGGGCGAACCGCTGCTTTCTAAGGCTATTGCCTCTGGCAACGCTCGGCTTCTCACCGATGGTCAGGGCTTGATCAATGCTCAAATTGTAGTGGCTGTGCGGAGCGAATTTGCTGCTAAATATCCGGAACTAGTTCGTCGTTACCTAGTAACCCAGCAGGCAGCAGTAGATTATGTAACAGAGCATCAGGAGCAAGCTTTGGCCATGACAGCCGAGGAGAACAACATGGATATCGAAGAAGTAAAAGCAATATTTCCCAAGTATGACTTTTCTCTGGATCTAGACGATAAAGCCATAGAAGAAATGAAAAAAACCACAGAGTTTCTTAAAGAGACAGGCCTGATGAAAGCGGACGTAGATACAGAAAAACTAATTCAGGATATGGTGGATACCTCGTTTTTGCCCTAGAGGCGAAACCAGCACTAAGCTTCCTGGGGGAGAGAGCTATGATCAAACAACCGGTAGCGGTACATTCTGTTGAATCTGTTTTATATCCATTTTGTAATAATCCAGATCAGTTAAGCAAAGAACAGATTATCCGCCTCCTACAATTAACAGGAAAAGAGGAAACCTTTCTTCAAACGGCGGCCGATAAGGTACGCCGGGAAAATGTGGGCGAAGAAGTACATCTGCGCGGATTGATCGAGTTTTCCAGTTACTGCCGCAACGATTGTTTGTATTGCGGTCTACGCCGCAGTAATGCCAAGGCCCACCGCTACCGGCTGGACCCGGATGAGATCGTAGCCGTTGCTGCCGAAGGGGTCCGTCTGGGTTATCGTACATTGGTACTACAGTCCGGCGAAGATTTATGGTACAGCAGCAAAACGCTCGCCCGGATAGTGGAACAAATAAAAAAGCTAGATGTAGCTGTGACTTTATCCATTGGTGAGCGCAGCTTTCAGGAATACAAGGACTTTTTTTTAGCCGGAACCGATCGTTTTTTGCTTCGATTTGAAACCAGTGACCCAGATTTGTACCAACATCTTCATCCTGGGCAAACCCTTGGTGCTAGGCTGCGCTGCTTGGAAAATCTTGACCGTATTGGTTATCAAGTCGGGTCCGGGCATATTGTGGGATTGCCGGGACAGACTTTATCTATTCTAGCATCGGATTTACTCTTACTGAAAGAACTGCAGCCGGATATGGTGGGCATTGGGCCGTTTGTTCCCGATCCGGATACTCCCCTCGGCGGTGCTTTACCGGGAGATGTGGACCTTACGCTCCGTACGGTGGCCATTTGCCGATTACTTCTTCCTTGGGCCCATCTTCCGGCCACCACAGCTTTGGCTACGCGGGATCCAGCTGGCTATGCAAAGGGGTTGCAATATGGCGCCAATGTGGTGATGCCCAATATCACCCCGCTAAAATACCGCCTGAGCTACCAGATCTACCCCCGACGCAGCAACCAAAGCGAGGCCGCCGGGGAGCTGGCCCAAGCACGGCAACTACTACAAGCCATGGGACGGCCGATAGCTTCCAGCTATGGACACAGCTTAAAACCAGGGAGGAATACAAAATGACAGTAAGCGAACCGGCTTTGGCGCGAGCACCCCGTGGCCTGCGCCTTCACATTGGTATTTTTGGTCGGCGCAATGTGGGCAAATCCAGTCTAATCAATGCCCTGACCGGGCAGGAAGTGGCAGTGGTTTCCGACACCCCAGGCACCACCACCGACCCGGTGTACAAACCCATGGAACTACAGCCCATTGGCCCGGTGGTTTTTATCGATACCCCCGGTTTGGACGACATAGGGGCCTTGGGTCAGCTGCGGGTAGCAGCCGCTCGTAAGGTGCTCAGAAAAGTGGATCTGGCCTTGCTGCTCTTGACTGCCGGGGACGAACCGGGTCCAGAGGAAAAAGAGCTGATAGAGTATTTTTACCAGCAACAAATACCTTATATCATCGTGTATAATAAAATAGATTTAGTTGCCGGGGATAAGGTGGCCCTGTTCAAAGAGAATCAGCAGCTGGCCGGGAAACAGGTCTTGGTGAGTGCTGCCACCGGAGCTGGCATCGACGCTCTCCGAGAGGAAATCAAACGCCGAGCCCCCAAAGAAGCCCGCCGGGAAACTATCGTTGGTGATCTCATTTTACCCGACGACTTAGTTGTTATGGTTACCCCGTGCGACATCGAGGCTCCTGCTGGACGGCTGATCCTGCCCCAAGTCCAAACCCTGCGCGATCTGTTGGATAATAACGCTCAGGCCCTGGTAGTAAAGGAAGACGGCTTAGCGGAGGCTTTAGCCAAACTTAAAAATCCACCAGCCTTAGTAATAACCGATTCCCAAGTGTTCAAACAAGTGGCCGCCGTACTTGCGCCAGAGGTTCCCCTTACTTCCTTTTCCATTCTCTTTGCCCGCTATAAAGGGGATCTGGATCATTTGGTGAAAGGTGTCCAAGCCATAAAAAATCTCCAAGCTAACGACAAGGTTCTCATTGCCGAAGCCTGTACTCACCATCCCATCGGCGACGATATCGGGCGCCAAAAAATCCCCCGCGCACTGGAAAAAGTAGTAGGGGCCAAGCTGGACTTTTCTTGGTATGCTGGCAGCGATTTTCCGGAGAATCTAACACAGTACAAGCTCATAATCCACTGCGGCGGCTGTATGATCAACCGGCGCGAAATGCTGACCCGCCAAGCAGAAGCCCTGGCGGCCGGAGTACCCATGGTCAATTACGGTGTGTTTTTAGCTTATGCCCAAGGAATTCTCCCCCGAACTTTGGCACCACTAGGGCTGCATCTTTAATCTGAAACAAAGTAAAGGTTAAAGCAAAATACATAACAAAAGGAGATATTTAGTTGTTGGACAAGAAGAATCCTGTGGTGAAAAAAGGACAGAAACCGACTACTGTAGAAGCTTGCCTGGCTATGATTTTAGTTATTATAGTTATTTTAGGTTCTATAAAGATACAACTGGTGCTTGAAACGGCGCTAATTCTTGGCGCTCTTATGGCGGCTATCTTTGGCTTTTACTTAGGCTATAGCTGGGATGATATAGAAAAGGGAATCATAGATGGAATTAGCCATGGTTTAACACCATGTATCATTTTAATAGTTGTGGGCATGGTTGTTGGCGCGTGGATCTTAGGGGGAACAATTCAAACTCTTATTTACTATGGATTAAAGTTTTTAACGCCCAAAGTATTTTTACCAGCGGCTTTTGTGCTTTGTTCTTTGACATCTATTCTTATAGGTACTTCCTTTGGCACCATAGCTACTATGGGTATAGTTCTGATGGGTGTATCCCAGGGGTTGGGGGTTCCGGCGGCTTTAACGGCCGGAGCTATAGCCTCCGGTGCTATTCTTGGTGATAAAGTGTCCCCGTTGTCTGATTCCACCAATCTAACAGCAGCTATGACCGGGACCCAACTTTTTGATCATGTTCGCTCAATGCTCTACGTTACCATACCGGCGGCTGTTATCAGTCTCGGATTGTACTTTGTTGTTGGCAACCGCTATGTTTCCGGAGAAATCAATATGGAAACGGTGAATAATATTCTCCAAACCTTAAGCAGCAACTTTAATCTTTCGCCGCTTACTCTTGTCCCACCGCTTTTGGTGGTGCTTCTTTCTATTCGCAAAGTACCTGCTGTGATGGCCTTGATGATAAGTTTTTTAACAGCAAGTTTTTTTGCCATCCTTACTCAAGGTGCTAGCATAAGTTCCATTCTTGCTGTTTCATCCGGCGGTTATGTGGCCAATACTGGAGTGGAAATTGTCGACAAACTGCTCACCCACGGTGGAATAAACTCCATGATGAATACTGTGGCCATAATTATGGCCGGGACTGCTATGGGCGGAATTTTGGAGAACTGTGGCGTGTTAGAGGCTATTCTTGAAGCATTGCTTCACTATATAAAGACTCCCCGGAGCTTAATATTATCCACCTTGGCTTCCGCCTATCTGATGCTCATAGCCTGTGGAGAAATGATGACATCCATCATAATTCCTGGAAGAACCTTTGCTCCGGCATATAAAGAAATGAATATAAGCACCAGTGTTCTTTCCCGAACCTTAGAAACGGCGGCTACCCTGGGTTGTATTGCCTTACCTTGGGGTGTTGCCGCCGTATATCTGCAAAAAGTCTTGAATGTTGGGTTTGAATATATTCCCTATACCTTCATAAGTTTTGTATCTCCCATTATAGCTATCATATATGCTTTTATAGGATTTGCCATGTGGCCCTACAACAAAAAAGGTCAATAAGGGCGGATAAAGGTTAACACTAAAGTCCTCATTGCCGAAACTTGTACTTACCATGCCACTGGTGACGATACCAAGCGCAAAAATCCCCCACATACAGGAAAAGTAGCGGGGGATTTTTTGGTATGTTGGCAGCGATTTTCCAGAGAATCTAACACACATATTTTTCTTGTCTAGCTGTTAACAACATTCCTCCATGGCAAGAACCTGCTTCTTCCAGTGTCCGCTCAAGAATCTCCTAAGAGCAAGTAGCATCCTGACCAGCATATCTGCTGCAACAGCAATCCAGGCACCTATAAGGGCCATGCCCAGCAGGTCGGCCAATATATAACCCAGTAAAAGTCGAACGCCCCATACCCCTATTGTGCTTACATACATGGTATATTTTGTATCTCCAGCGCCGCGTAATGCTCCTGCTAAGACAAAGTAAACTGCTGTGAATGGCTGTGCAAGTGCTAAAATTTTCAAAGCGCCTGCGCCCATGGATATTACCTGTGCATCTTTAGTAAAAATACCTACAACATATTTGCCAAAGAGGAAGAAAAATAGCCCAACTAAAGACATGATGTTTACACTAATGATGGTTGACTGATGAGTTACTTCTTCCGAGAGCTCAGGCTTTTGGGCACCCAAACCTTGGCCTACAAGGGTGGTAGTAGCCATTTGGAAAGCCATTACCGGAACAAGTCCCAAGCTATCTATATTTATGGCGATCTGATGGGCAGCAAACATTAAAGTGCCAAAGCCAGCAATTAAGCGTGTAAATAGCAGTGCGCCGCCCCTCATAATAAGTTGTTCTACTGCAGCTGGAATGCCGATATCAAGTACTTTCCGCAGTATATCAGGCTCAAGTCGATATGAATCCTTAAGGGAAATATGAATAAATTTATCTCTCCTATATACAGCATGAAACGTAATAAAGAAGGCTATCATGCGCGAAAGAGATGTAGCTACTGCCGCACCGGCTACTTCCCATCGGGGAAAACCAAGCATTCCGTTGATGAGCACCCAGTTACCAAATAAATTAACTACATTGGCTACCATATTGGAAATCATCGGGGTTACCATATCGCCGGCGCCCCGCAAAGAAGCTGCAAGTACCATATTGCCAATGGTAAATACAGTACCGGCCATAATTATCTGCATATAAATCGTTGCCGGTGCAATGGTATCAGCATTGGCTCCCATTAACCGGATAATACTTCCGGAAGCAGGAATCCCTACCGCCGTTATAATAACTCCCATAATAAGAACAATTACAAAGGATTGCCGTGTTACACGACAAGCATAATCCCTATCACCTGCTCCAGCTGCTCTTGCTACCAGAGCAGTAGTTCCGACCACCAATGCACTAAACACTGAGAAAACCAGCATCGTTGGCTGAACAGCTAATCCTGTAGCGGCAATAGCCCACGGCCCCAATACGCCTACCTGAATCATATCTATCATCTGCACTAGCATCATAAGACCAAATTCAGCCAGTGCAGGTAAAGCCAATTTAAATATTGCTTTGCGTATATCGGCAGATGTTTCTATCTGTGAGACAGGCACGCCATTTTCTTTTGAAGACATAGCGCAAAATACCTCCTACAAAAATTATAGTGTATTAATCTGCTTATCATTATTTTGTCCCATAATATTTCTTTTTCATATCTCCTTATCTCCTTCTTTCTTTATTTCAATGGCTCAAGCTACTTTTCCCTTAAGTACTGTGTAGAGAAATTTTTAATCGCTTCAAAGCTCTCACGACTGATAACATGTTCAATACGGCAGGCGTCTTGTGCCGCTATTTTTCGGTCGACACCTAAAGCCGTAAGCCAATCAGTAAGTAACGTGTGGCACTCATAAATCGCCTCTGCGATCGAACGCCCTTTATCGGTCAACGTGATATAACCATCATCACCCACTTTTATGCACTCGGCTTCGCGCAACTTCTTCATGGCAATGCTTATACTGGCTTTGCTAAAATCAAGCTCGCGGGCAATATCAATTGAGCGAACAAAGTGCTTTCGACGGCTTAGAATCAAAATTGTTTTTAGATAGTCTTCAGCCGATTTACGTATTTTCAAGGTATCACCCCCATGCTTGGTTAGTTGCCACTAACTGCAGGATAACATATTCGTGTTCTAACTGCAATTGTCAATATAAAGTGTATAAAGCAGACCTTGACTCTTTACCCAAAAATTTCCCCTCAGTATTGATTTAAATGGTTAGTTTTAGTTAATGATAACCCAAACAGGTGGTTAAGTATGACTAACAATATCACAGTCCGGCGCAACGCTGGAAAAGATATTGACAAAGGGGACTAAAGTAGCTATCATGGAATGAGAATGATTATCATCCTATTATTTTTTGCGGCATTAAGTTAGGTACGATTAACTTTCGACTTGATAAGAGTATTACTAACCGGATCATGGTATAAAGGAGGAACGAGCAGCTAGTGAAAACAATAAAGGATGTCAATATGTCTCATGCCTTGACAGGATCTTCATCTATGCAAGATTACCTGGAAGCAATCCTCGATCTGGCGGAGAAGGATGGTTTAGCAAGGGTGAGCGATATTGCCAGCCAGTTAAATGTTTCCAAACCTAGTGTAACCCAGATGATTGAAAACCTTAAAAACAAGGAGCTGGTTAAACAAGAGCCTTACGGTCCGGTGGACCTCACTACTACTGGTCGAGAGCTGGCGACCAAAGTCCGTCAGCGGCACCGCTTACTTAAGAGGTTTTTAATTAATGTGTTGGGAGTTGATTCCAAGATAGCTGAGCGGGATGCTTGTATGATCGAACATGTGGTAAGTCCG
>JAAYWY010000115.1 GCA_012516165.1 Bacillota bacterium | reverse complement strand
GGATGAACTGCCTTGAAAAACAATAACTGGGAAGCGGAATTCATCCAACTGGAACAAACTATAGGGGAAAAATTGCGTCAGTTGCCGACTATAGATCCGGATGAGGAATTCAAAGAGCAATTGAAACAAAAAATCTATGCTAAAATGCCCCAAACTTCAACACGACGCTTAAAAAAGAAGACAAGAAAACCTTGGCTTTTATTAAAAGTAGGGGTTTTAGCAGCCAGTTTGCTGTTGGCGCTGGTCATGGTCAAATTTAGCTTGGCACCTGAACCCGATTCAAGCACACCGTCTATTGGACCGTTCCTAGTGCCTACCGTTCAAGCTAGCCCCGGCGGCAGCCATAGTTTTTTGTCTTCTGCCGGATTGGATCAGGTGCGCCAGGTGGAGTTTATAGTTCAAGGTACACTGCCGTCTGTACCTGATAAGGCTGTGGCTCTAAAATATGCGGAAAGTTTCTGGACTATGGACGAGGTTTTGGGATTGGCTACCAATTTGGGCCTAAAAAATCCGAAGCGGTTGGGAGAAGAAGAACCGTCACCTGCACTGGGGCCGACTTTTATAGAAGCTGACAACGGCCGCTTGTGTGTATGGCTAGGTCCGAGTCATTGGCTGCTAGAAACTGATCAGCAGCTGATTACAACAGATAAAATGGATGAAAACAGCGTGGAACATGCTGTTAGCCGTTGGTTGCAGCAAGCTGGACTTTTCCCTTCGGAAAAGGATATACAAGTTCAAGTGCGGCCGAGTGATGCAGAATTTGAAGTAATTATCCGTCCAGCCAGTGGGCCTGAGGGAAAACCCATTGTTGGGGAGGGGCCACAAATCAGTGCTATAGTTAACCCGGACGGACAACTGACATATGTTTCTTATATCTGGCCGGAAGGCGGTGAGCAGGTCAGCCTGCCCGTAGCCGATTTTGAGCAGGCGCTGGACGCTTTGGCCAGAGGTGAGGGCAGCTTTGAAGCTGTCAATTATCAGCCCTTGGAGCCGGGAAAGGCTGTAGTAACCGAAGCTGAGCAGGGATATCAATTGGTTTACCCGTTGGACGACGCTCCTTACCTGATACCGGTGGCCATCTTTCGTGGACAGCACGTTGTTGGTGAAAGTACGGCTGATTTTACCGCTTGGGTTTCCTTGCTACCGCCGTATACCAACGAAAATAGCGGCAATTTCCTCCTGGAAACCCAATTGCCGCCACATAAGAAAACATTGCCTTTGCTGCGGGAACGGGACCGGTCAGTATCTGAAGCAGAACTGCCTATTATTGCCGCCCATTTCGGCTTGAATCCGAATAACTGGGAAGATGATGAGATCGTGGGCGACGGTCAAACTCTATCGGCCACCAGTTGGGACGGCGGCTGGATGTATCGCGGACCGGGCCTACTTAAAGGGGAAAGAAAAACAAAAGCTAAGCTGCCGCCGGAAAAAGCCTTGGCCTTGGCCACCGACGTAGTGCAACGTTTGCCCAATTTACCCGGCCAGGTGGGAGAAGGAAGTGTATTACCTGGAACCGATCACGATTCCTTTTCCTGGGTGGTGTTCCCTCTGCTTTACGAAGGCCAACCGGTGATAACATTAAATCCGCCTGGTTATATATCAAGTGTTTCCGTGCAGTTAGGGCCTGACGGTGATTTATGGTCTGTGCATCTGGCTTATCCCATGGAGGTGCTACCGGAAAAAGTAGAACTAATCTCGCCAGAAGAAGCCTGGGATAAACTGCAGCAGAACGACTACCTTATTACCCTAGAGGAAGTCTGGGGCTTAATTCCTGGTGATCGCTTCGCCGCCGCTTACTCGCGGGTAGAAAAAGTAGAACTGGTGTATTGGCCTCGCTACTATCAAGTTGTCCGTAACGAACATTACGACATCAAATACGCCTTTTCCGGAACCACCCAGATCGGAGACCGGCAAATGAAATTTACCGCTTTAGTGGATGCTGAGCGCCTACAACCGGCAAAGTAAAATCAAGGATCAAAACCGGCTTACAAAAACAATGAGCGACACCGGAGAGAATCTCCAGGCGTCGCTTATCTTTTCATTGTGGTGATGAAGCTGCAGCGAAACTAGCAACCGGTGTGATATTGGCACGTAAAAACTCCACTATCTCCTTAGCCTTGGGCGGGCAACCGGGTAAGTTACAGCTTATCCCGGCGGTGCAGGCACCGATACCAACCCCGTCTTCTTTTCGGCCAGAGAATTCCTGGCCGATTTTTATTTTTTCCGGGAGCTGGTTTAGAAGACGATCTTCTTTTAATCGGGCCAGGGCGTGGATCAGGCTACCGTAGCAGATGGAACAGGCGGAGCGAGCGTCGATGTATTTGCTCAGCTGGCGGGCCAGAGGTGAGGTCGGGATAGGTACTGGTTGGTGTTTGTCAGTTCCCAGTTCGATGATTTCGGCTTTTTTTAGGTCGGCACTTCCTACGCCGAATTGTTCGGCCAAGGTGATATATTCGATAGAGCTAGGGTCCAAGCCGATGAGTTCGGCAGCATAAGCATCCACCAGTACTGGGTCAAATCCGACGATGATCCGGTTCATAGGGACAGGATTGCCGCCTTCTTCGAAAGTGAGGTCGCCGCACATCCCGTCCACTACGACTAGATTTGATTTCAAGGCTGTGTTCAAGGCGGCAATGGGACGGTGAAGGCCCAGGGAATGAAAGCGTCTTTTTTCACGATCAGGGATACACCCTTTTAGGTTTTTCAAGGCACAGGTGAGATCGGTTTGACAATGAGCTTTGAGCACGGGTACGTTGATCAGGTAATCAAGTTCGAGAGCTGTCCGGCATACAGCAATGTTAAGATCAGCTGTTGTTACGGTTGCGGTTTTGTCTTTCTTGAGGTTGACAAGCTCAACGCCATATTGGGCCGCCAACTTATCATAGCCGCAAACCGAAAAAGCGCGAGCGGTGCTGTGCCCGATGGAGCTGCTTTCTAGCACAATAATATTATGGCAACCGGCGCTCTGAAGGTATTCGATGATACCGGCAACTACTTTGACGGAGGTGGTAGCACCAAGAGCCGCCGGCTGGTCCACCACTAAGTTAGGTTTGATACCGATCTTATCTTTACTGTTTATAGTGGAAGCAGCACCTATGGCTGCCAGGGCTTCGCGCACCATATCTTTAGGCTCAATACCGTATGATACCACCAGTTTACTCATGTTCTAACCCCTTTCTTTTTATTTATATAAGCAGTACAATGTTTAACAGCTTATCGGTATTATAGCAAACATGTACTGTATTAAATCTTCTTGCTTCAAAAGCAGGGATTATGGTGTTGTCCAAGAAGTTAACTTTTGTAATGTTTAACATGGTTATTGCATGATGGTATTCTGTTAATATGGCCTATTATAATGGGGGACACAATTTATATGAGGATTATTGTTATTGGCACCGGGAAATTAGGATATCAAATTGCTGAGACGCTGTCTAAAGAAAAATATGATGTGGTTGTTATCGATAACGACAGTGATGTTATTGACAGGATAAGCGAAAGCTTGGATGTTCTTACCATGCACGCCAATGGTTTGTTGGCCGAACCACTGGAAGAACTACGGGTAAACAAGGAAGATGTGGTGATAGCTGTTACCGGTAGCGATGAGGGAAATATCTTGGCTTGCATGTCGGCTAAGAGTCTAGGTGCCGGTTGGACCATCGCCCGAATCCGAAGCCCGGAATACACCAGAGACTTAGCTGTTAGCCAGGAGCAACTACGTATTGACTACGTTCTTAATCCGGATTTATCCACAGCGAAGGAGATAAGCCACTTACTATCTTTTGCCCCGGCCCGGCAAGTTCAGACATTTGTTCACGGGAAAGTACACATGGTTGAAATTTCGGTTACGGCCGATAACCCATTGGTGGGAATCCCTATTAAACAGTATAATTTTACCGGCGTGCTGATAGCGGCCATTGTTCGTGAAGGGCACATTATTATACCTAAAGGCGACGATTGCTTGCACGAGGGCGATAATATTTTCATTATCGGCCAGGCAACTAATGTGGCCGATTTTTGCCGCTACGCTGGCAAACCAATCTATAAAATTGAAAACGCCATGATTTTAGGTGGCAGTAGGATTGCCAATTATCTGGCCCAAGATTTACATGCATCTGGAGTTAGGGTCAAAATCATTGAGAGCGATCCTGTCCGGGCCAAGTCTCTTTCGGAAGAACTCCCCTTTGCCTTGGTGGTAAACGGCGATGGCACAGATATGGAATTTTTGTTGTCGGAGGATATTGCAACCACCGATGCTTTTGTAGCCTTGACCGGTATGGATGAGGAAAACATTGTGGTTTCTTTATTGGCCAAGAAGCTAGGTGTAAAAAAAGTCGTAGCCAAAGTGAACCGTATGGGCTACGCTTTTATAGCGGATGAAATAGGTGTGGATTCGGTAGTGACACCGGGTTTAATTACCTTAGGCGAAGTATTGCGCTTGGTACGCGGTGGTGAGGTAGTATCGCTGATTTTACTTTTGGGCGGACAAGCGGAAGTTATGGAGTTTTCTATTAGCCCGTTGTCGCCACTAGTGGATCGCATGATAAAGGACATCGAATTTCCCAAGGAAGCTATTATTACCACCATTGTTCATAAAGGACAGATTATAATCCCTCACGGCAACGACGTTATTCAAGCTAACGATAGAGTAATCGTACTTACTCAATTTGCCGAGATGCCGAAAATAAAAGAGCTGTTTAGTGGTGACGAGAGGAAGACCAGACATGGATTATGGGATAGTATTAAGAGTTCTTGGGTTTTTGCTGATAATTGAAGCCGGATCAATGCTGTTGCCGCTAGGAGTGGCTTTGTATTATGGTGGCCCGGACATTGGGGCCTTTGCAGTGGCCATACTTGTGACAGCGGCAGCCGGGATAGCGGGGCTTAGGTGTAAGCCGACTAATGGCGTGGTGCGTTATCGGGAGGCCTTTATGATTGTGGGCCTGGGCTGGTTGTTGGCGTCAGGGTTTGGTTCGTTGCCATTTCTTTTGGCTGGAACTTTGCCGTCGGTAGCCGATGCTTTCTTTGAAACAGTATCTGGTTTTACCACTACCGGGGCTACTGTAATTAGCAATATTGAAGTGCAGCCGTACGGGATTTTATTTTGGCGGTCTTTTACCCATTGGCTAGGTGGTATGGGGATTATCGTTTTTACGTTGGCGGTTTTGCCAGCGTTAGGTTTAGGCTCTATGCGGATTTTTCAAGCCGAAAGTCCTGGCCCGACACCTACAAAACTGGTACCAAGGGTTGATCAGACGGCTAAGCTCTTGTACGGTATTTATATCGCCCTTACTATATTGCAGATGATCGCCTTAAAGATTACCGGTATGTCTTGGTTCGATTCTATTACCCACACCTTTGCCACCATGGGAACCGGCGGTTTTTCTACCCGCAATGCCAGCGTGGGCGGTTTTGGCAATGCAGCCAGTGAATGGGTGATCGCTATATTTATGTTTGCAGCTGCTGTTAATTTTTCTTTGTATTATGGTCTTATCCACAGGAAATGGTCTGCTTTATTTAAAGACGAAGAGTTTAGATTTTATGGGGCAATGGTAGTTGGGGCAGCATTATTGGTAGGCATCAGCATTTTTGATTCTTATAAAGGACAGCTGGGTAAAGTTGTCCGTGACGCTTTTTTCCAGGTGGTGTCTATAGTTACTACTACAGGATTTATCACTGTGGATTATGAAAAATGGCCGGAACTGAGCAAAATGATACTATTTTTTCTGATGTTTGTCGGCGGTTGCGCTGGCTCTACTGGAGGAGGCTTAAAACAAGTTCGTATTTTATTGATTTTTAAAGCCATCAAAAGGAAATTATACAAACTTATGCATCCCAAAGCAGTCATACCCATTGTGCTGGGAGATTCGCCAGTGCCCGAAGAAACTGTAGATGATGTTTTGGTATTTACACTTTTTTATTTATTAATCTTTGCTGTAATGTCCATGCTATTGTTAACCCAAGGCCTGGATGCAGTAAGCAGTATGTCGGCGGTGGCGGCTACGATGGGCAATGTGGGGCCGGGGTTCGGGTTAGTGGGCCCTACGACCAGTTATGCTGATTTAACAACTTTAACCAAGATAATGCTTTCTATTTGCATGTTACTAGGTCGGTTAGAGATCTTCCCTCTAGTAGCCTTGGCCATGCCTAATTTTTGGCGCAAAGCCTGACGGGTATGAGCAGGAATTGCTGAATCCTACGTCGAAGTGGTAGTGTCGGATTACAACAATGACGATTAAATAGTTTTAGTTTTGCTCCGAGCCAGCGGACCTAAAGATGTCCATATCCATGGTCTGAGGCCGTTAGGGTAGATGGGGAAACCTTTCTGCCTCCCTCATGGAAAGGAGCTCAAATTGCCGAGGTGGCCATGGGGGCGACCTCTCTTTTATTTTTAGGGAGGGATACAAAGTGGATGTGGCTAAGCGAGAACAGATCGAGCAGGAGATAAAGAAGGCGGCGGCTCAAGGAGGGCGACTTTCTTGTGCTCAGGCGCTGGCCATTGCCCATAAGCTGGAAGTGAGCCCCAAGGCTGTAGGAGATGCAGCTAACCACCTGAAAATTAAGATTTATGCTTGCCAGTTGGGTTGTTTCTAAAGGAGCGATAGTATTGGATGTGTTCTTTAACGTGTTACCGGTGCCAGCGGCTCTAGCTAAGTTTATGGCCCACTGGTCGCCAGAGCTTACACCGACGGAGGACGTAGTTCTTACCGCTGCCTTAGACCGGGTGTTGGCCCGGACTGTGCTGGCAGGCGAAGATGTACCTCCTTTTGATCGCTCCACGGTGGATGGTTTTGCTGTTTGTGCTGCCGATACTTTTGGAGCCAGCGAAAGTTTACCGGCTTTACTGACGGTGGTAGAAGATATTCATATGGGCCAAACGCCTAAGCAAAAATTGAGCGGTGGCGAAACAAGCCGTATCGCCACCGGCGGCATGCTGCCTCCTGGGGCCGATGCAGCGGCTATGGTGGAGTATACGGAAATGATTGATGACCAAACAGTAGCGTTAACTAAACCGGTGGCGCCAGGAGAAAATGTTATTCGCCGCGGCGAAGATATTCGATCTAGTGCCCAGCTATTGCCGCAGGGACAGCGGCTTAGACCGGCCGATATTGGAGCGTTGGCGGCGGTGGGACAAACCCGTGTTTTGGTGCGGCAGGCACCCAAGGTGGGGATAATTTCTACCGGGGACGAGATCGTAGCACCGGATGTTACACCAGCACCAGGCCAAATTCGCGATATTAATAGCTACTCTTTAGGGGCGGCAGTTCAAGCAGCAGGCGGCGAGCCGCTGTATTTAGGCTTGGCTAAAGATGAATTTCCGGCTGTTTATACTGCTGTTCAAGATAGTTTGGCCAGCTGTGATGTGGTGGTATTGTCCGGCGGCAGTTCCGTAGGGGCTCGTGATGTGGCGGCTAAAGTGTTAGCAGAGCTGGGGCCTCCCGGTGTCTTGGTGCATGGGGTGGCTTTGCGTCCGGGCAAACCGCTAATTGTAGCTGTCTGCCAAGGCAAACCGATCTTTGGTCTGCCGGGGCATCCGGCGTCGGCTTTAATTACATTTGATCTTTTTGTGCGACCGGCTATACAGCGGTTGCTAGGCTTAAATTTTGGTGTAAAACCAACTGTTCGGGCCTGTCTTACCCGGAGTTTGGCCTCGACTGCCGGGCGAGAGGATCACGTGCGCGTTCGGTTAAAAGCAGGGGAACAGGGCTTGGTCGCCGAGCCGGTGCTGGGTAAGTCAGGTCTTATTACTACACTGGTGCAAGCCGATGGTACCGTTATTATCCCTTCCGGACACGAAGGATTGTCAGCTGGGGAAGAAGTGGAGGTCTATCTGATATGAAACGCAATGTTTATTTAGAGGACATACCCCTTGAAGAAGCCCAGGGGAAATTTCTACACTTCTTCGCCGGACACCTTAGTGCGGCAGAAACGGTGCCAGTTACAGCGGCGGCCGAAAGGGTTACGGCTAAACCAGTGTTTGCCCAGCTGTCGGCTCCACATTATCATGCTGCAGCCATGGACGGTGTAGCGGTGGCAGCAGAAAGAACATTTGGGGCCAGTGAAACCAGCCCCTTAAAGTTGGTGTTAGGCGAAGAGACTTTTTGGGTGGATACAGGCGATCCTTTACCTCCGGGTACCAATGCGGTGATCATGGTGGAGGATTTACATCAACTGCCTACAGGTGAAGTGGAGATTATAGCTGCGGTGAGCCCCTGGGAAAATGTGCGTATTTTAGGGGAAGACATGGTACAAACAGAGCTAATCATACCGGCTAATCATCGGCTTAGGCCGGTGGACTTAGGGGCAATTTTGGCTGGCGGGGTTACCGAGGTGGCGGTGCGCCGCCAGCCCAGGGTGGCTATTATACCTACCGGTACAGAGCTGGTACCGCCGGGGAAGACGCCAATGGCTGGCGAGATCATAGAATTTAACTCTACCATTTTTGCTGCCCAAATAAAACAGTGGGGCGGCGAACCGGTGGTGTTCCCTATTACACCGGATGATTATCACCAAATAAAAACACGAACAGCACAAGCGGCCAAAGAGGCAGACATTGTGCTGCTAAGCGCTGGATCATCGGCTGGGTCACAAGACTATAGTTCCCATGTTATTGCTGAATTGGGAGAGGTTTTTGTACACGGTGTGGCGACCCGGCCGGGAAAACCAGTGATTTTAGGACAGATTAAAGGCAAGCCAGCCATGGGTATGCCGGGATACCCCGGCTCGGCTTGGTTGGCTGTAGAGCTTTATCTGAAACCCCTGTTATACGGATTCTTGGGCTTGGCTGTACCTAAACTACCTCAGACCAAGGCTTGGCTGGCCCGAACAGTAGTTTCGCCTATTGGCATGGATGATTTTGTGCGGGTAAAGCTAGGTCCGGTGGGTGAGCGGTTGGTGGTCACGCCGCTTCCGCGGGGGGCTGCCCTTACCACTACGCTGGTGCGGGCTGACGGTATATTGCTAATACCGCGGGGCAGCGAAGGCATTTTTGCTGGGACGGAAGTAGAAATAAAGCTGCTGAAGCCGGAACAAGAAATAAGAAATACAGTGGTGGCTATTGGTAGCCATGATCTAATGCTGGATATTATCGCCAACTTGCTGCGAGAAAAATATCCGCAGTATACCTTATCCTCGGCCCATGTGGGCAGTCTGGGTGGGCTGCTGGCATTAAGGCGGGGAGAAACTCATTTATGTGGTACGCACCTACTGGATCCGACAACAGGCCAATACAATGTTTCTTACGTGCAAAAGTATTTGCCTGGCCGTAAAGTATATCTGATTAATTTAGCTTATCGCCAGCAGGGTCTAATGGTGCTGCCGGGCAATCCCAAACAGATCAGCAAACTACAAGATCTTACCCGCTCAGACGTGACTTTTATCAACCGCCAAAGAGGTGCCGGAACCAGAGTATTGCTGGATTGGGCGCTTAAGGAAGAAGGCATTGATCCCAGCAGCATCAAAGGTTACCGTCGGGAAGAGTATACCCATACCTCGGTGGCAGCTGCAGTTAAAAGCGGTGCAGCCGATGTAGGGCTGGGTGTGCTATCTGCTGCCCGGGCCTTGGGCTTGGATTTTATCCCCTGGCGATCAGAACGCTACGATTTGGCCATTCTTGGCGACTACTTGGAGCATCCTGGAGTGGCTGCCATCCTTAACCTGATTAAAAGTCAGGAGTTTAAAGAGCAAGCAGAAGCCTTGGGCGGCTATGACCTTACCGATTGTGGCTTAGTGATGTGGGAGTCATAGACTTGGACAACTAAGCTTTTTAAGATCCCTTACCGGGAAACAGTGGTAGCTTATGAAGATGAAATAGGTTGTTGGTGGGAGTAGCTTTTCTAGGACATCGGGTTCAAGGGGGGGAAAACGGTGCGAGACAGGTTGGGGCGTACTATAGATTACCTCAGAATTTCTGTGACTGACCGCTGCAATTTGCGCTGTGTCTACTGCATGCCAGCCGAAGGAGTGCCGTATAAGGCCCATAGCGAAATTCTTTCTTACGAAGAAATAGTGCGTCTGGTGTCTGTCAGCGCCAAACTTGGTATTAAGCATATTAGATTAACCGGTGGGGAACCGTTGGTACGGACTGGCATCGTACAGCTTATAAGAGAACTAAAAAAAATTCCCGGTATTGACGACATTTCCCTCACTACTAACGGTACACTGCTGGCACCAATGGCCAAAGAGCTGCAAACAGCTGGGCTTAATCGGGTTAATATCAGTCTGGATACACTGCAGCCAGAGTGTTTTGCCACTATTACCAGAACCGGCAGCTTGGATGCTGCTCTAGAAGGCATAAAGGCAGCACTGGCGGCAGGGTTTGATCCGGTGAAGATCAACACGGTAGCTTTGGCGGGGGTAAACGATGATGAAATGGCCGATCTGGCGGCACTTACGTTAAAGTACCCGCTCCATGTACGATTTATCGAGGTTATGCCTTTAGGTGCCGATGTGGCCTGGGCGAAGAATCATGTTTTACCATTGGCTGAAGTGAAAGCCAGAGCGGAATCAGTCGGTCGGCTTGCTCCGGCCACAGTCACAGGCGCGGGCCCGGCCCAGGTGTTTCGCTATGCCACTGGGGTGGGTACAGTGGGGTTCATCGGTGCGTTATCGCACGGCTTTTGCCACCGTTGTAACCGCTTGCGCCTGACGGCTGACGGTAGGCTGAAGCCCTGTTTGGCCTCGGATAAAGAAATAGACGTAAAGCAGGTGCTGCGCCAAGGAGCCGATGAGAAAGAACTAAAGGCGCTGTTTTCGCGCGCTTTGGCTCTGAAACCGTCGCATCATAAGTTACAGCAGCACAAAGAACATGAGCGTATTATGTGCCAGATAGGGGGGTAGCCATAATGGAGCTTACCCATATTAACGAAGAGGGCGAAGCCTACATGGTGGATGTAGGTAAAAAACCGGTAACAAGACGGGTGGCTATAGCCCGCGGGGCGGTAAGGATGAATCCAGATACGTTAGAGCTTATTGCTTCCGGTCAGGTCCCCAAGGGGGATGTACTGGCCGCAGCTCGCATTGCTGGCATTATGGCGGCCAAGAAGACGCCTTATCTAATTCCTTTGTGTCATCCTCTTAACTTAGGATCGGTCAAGGTGCGCTTAAGACTAAACCGCAACCAGAGCCTAGTGGAAATTGAGGCGCAAGTAAGCCTAAATGGCCAGACAGGAGCAGAGATGGAAGCCCTGACGGCGGTTAGTGTGGCTGCCCTCACTGTTTATGACATGTGCAAAGCGGTGGATAAGGACATGGTGATCGATAATGTGCGGTTGGTACAAAAATTCGGTGGCAAAAGTGGTACCTTGGTACGGGAGGGGGAACAGCTGTGGTAAGTGGGGCCGGATATGTAAAAGCGGTTTGTCTTAGCCGAGAAAAAGGTGTGGCTAAGAAAGCGCAAGACGAAGGAGGTCTTTTAATAGCCGGCCATGGCCTGAAGGGGGATGCCCATGCCGGTCCCTGGCACCGGCAGGTAAGTCTGTTGGCGCAAGAGAGCGTGGCTAAAATAATGGCCAAAGGGTTAAAACTTTCACCTGGTGATTTCGGCGAGAATCTGACCACCGAAGGTATCGAGCTTACCACTTTGCCTATCGGCACTAGATTGCGTGTGGGACAAGAAGCTTTACTTGAGGTGACCCAAATCGGGAAGAAGTGTCACCATGGCTGTGCCATCTATCAGCAAGTGGGAGATTGCATCATGCCGCGTGAAGGCATATTTACCCAGGTGCTTATCGGCGGAAAAGTAAAACCGGGCGATACCATTGTGATCGAACCAGGCTACCGCTTGGCTATTATAACGGCCAGCGATAAAGGCGCTGCTGGCGAGCGGGAAGATCAAAGCGCTAAAGTTCTTAAAGATCTAACAGCTTCTTTGGGGTCAGTGGTGGCTTATAGGCTGTTACCTGATGATCAAGCAGCCATTAGCCGTGAGCTGGTGCGTTTGGCCGATGAGTGTGCCGTAGACATAATTTTTACTACCGGTGGGACCGGATTGTCGCCGCGAGATGTAACACCGGAGGCTACCTTGGCGGTAGTAGACCGCTTGGCTCCTGGCTTTACTGAAGCCATGCGGGCCGAAGGCCTAAAGACAACACCCCATGCCATGTTATCTCGAGCGGTGGCGGGCCTTCGCGGGCGTACCCTGATCATAAAT
>JAAYWY010000015.1 GCA_012516165.1 Bacillota bacterium | reverse complement strand
GCATTTGGAAAAAGGGGGAACATGTTATGTGTGCATGTGCATGCGGGAACCAAAAATCCAAGCATCCCGAACTAGAAGAGATCTTATCCCGCTACAAAGGAGAACGCGGTTCACTGATTCCAGTTCTCCAAGAAGTTCAAAATGTCTACGGTTATATTTCCCAAGATGCTATCAAAGAAATTTCAACAGCACTTAATATTCCGGCTACTGATATTTTCGGTGTAGCCACCTTTTATGCCCAGTTCCATCTAAAACCGCGGGGACGCCATGTGGTGCGGGTATGCCAGGGTACGGCCTGCCACGTGCGTGGTGGTGCCAAAATATTAGCTGAGGTGGAAAAGGAACTTGGCATTATGCCTGGCGAAACCACCGATGATTTGCGCTATACGTTAGAGCCGGTGGCTTGTCTTGGTTGCTGTGGCTTAGCACCGGTGATGATGGTGGACGAAGATACCCATGGCCGTTTAACAGTGGACAAGGTGGCCGAGATTTTAGCTAAGTATGAATAAAAATGGAAGAACTAGCCCTCCATATTTTGGATCTAGCTCAAAATTCCTTGGCCGCTGGCGCCTCATTGATAATAATTGTTATTAACGAGGATGCAGCAACTAATTTGCTTACCATTAGCATTGAGGACAATGGCTGTGGGATGGATAGCGAACTTGTGAAATGCGTGTTAGATCCATTTACCACTACTAGAACCACTAGGCGTGTGGGGCTAGGATTGCCGCTTCTTTATATGACAGCCCGCCAGTGTGACGGTGATGTGGAAATTTTATCTAGGGTAGGCCAAGGCACTAAAGTGACGGCTACTTTCAGGTTGGATCATTGGGATTTGCCTCCTTTGGGCGACTTGGCGACAACCATGGTATCGTTGTTGGTAGGCAGGCCCGATGTAGATCTGCTGTATCGGCATGTGGTGGATGGGCGTGAGTTTATTTTGGATACCCGAGAGCTTAAAGCTGAGCTCGATCCGGTTCCGTTAACAGAACCTAAAGTTCTTACTTTTTTGCGAACCCACATCAAAAGTGAGCTGGCTAAATTACATGGGGGTGAATGAATTGGCGAACAAGCTTCAGAATTTAGATGATCTGCGCCGGTTGCGTGAAGAAACGAAACAGAGTATGCTTAGCCGTCATGGAGCAGAAACACAAATTATTGTGGGTATGGGTACATGCGGCATTGCGTCCGGAGCCCGCGAAGTTATGGCGGCAATTTTAGAAGAATTAGCCAAGCGCAACCTTAACGTGACTGTTCTTCAGACCGGTTGCATTGGTATGTGCGAAAAGGAACCCTTGGTTGATGTTGTTCGTCCAGGGGAGAATCGGATTACCTACGGGAATGTAACGCCGCGCGATGTGCCTCGGATCATCGGGCAGCATGTGGTCAACGGGCAAATTGTAGAAGACTTAGTAGTTGGTCGAGTAGACTAGCTCACAGTACCTGCAGGTTACTTGTGGCAAAAGGGAGGTCAAAGTCATGCAGATTTTCCGTGCGCATGTCTTGGTATGCGGTGGTACCGGCTGTACATCGGGCGGATCGCCGCAGATTAGGACACGGCTAGAAGAGGAATTAGCTAAAAACGGCTTAGATAAGGAAGTAAAATTGGTTGTTACCGGCTGTCATGGTTTATGCGAAATGGGGCCATTAGTAATTGTTTATCCTGAAGGCACCATGTATGTACACGTACAGCCGGATGATGTAAGCGAGATTGTTTCCGAACACCTGCTCAAAGGCCGCGTGGTTCAACGGCTGCTTTATAAAGAACCTCTTACGGCAGAGCGAGTTCCGCACTATGGGGACTTACCATTTTACCATAAACAGCAGCGTGTAGTGCTGAAAAACTGCGGTTATATCAATCCTGAAGTTATTGAAGAGTATATCGGGCGCGATGGTTATGCCGCTTTGGCTAAGGCCCTGGGCGAAATGACTCCAGAGCAGGTTATCGAGGAAGTCAAAAAAGCTGGTTTGCGCGGTCGTGGCGGCGCTGGTTTTCCCACCGGGGTCAAATGGGGATTTTGCCGCAATGCTCAAGGTGAACCTAAGTATATCATCTGCAATGGTGCCGAGGGTGACCCTGGGGCGTTTATGGATCGCAGCATCATGGAAGGCGATCCTCACCGGGTGATTGAGGGTATGACTATTGGTGCTTACGCAATTGGCGCCAGTGAAGGCTACATCTATGTCCGGGCTGAGTACCCGCTAGCTGTGAAGAGGCTGCGGTTGGCCGTTAAAGAAGCTGAAGCAAGGGGACTTTTAGGCGACAATATCCTCGGTACCGATTTCTCCTTCCACATTCATATTAAAGAAGGCGCTGGCGCTTTTGTTTGTGGCGAAGAGACTGCTCTTATGGCTTCCATCATGGGTGAGCGAGGTATGCCGCGGCCACGGCCCCCATTCCCGGCTAATTCTGGCTTGTGGGGCAAACCTACCAATATTAATAACGTGGAAACATGGGCTAATGTACCGGAGATCATCTTAAAAGGTGCTGACTGGTTTGCCTCCATGGGGACTGAAAAGTGCAAGGGAACCAAAGTGTTTGCCTTAACCGGCAAGGTGCAAAATACTGGTTTAGTTGAAGTGCCCATGGGAATTACCATGCGCGAGATTATTTTTGACATCGGCGGTGGTATTCCAGGTGGCAAAAAGTTCAAGGCGGTTCAGATGGGCGGACCTTCCGGCGGCTGCCTCCCTGAGAGTAAGTTGGACCTTAGTGTGGACTATGAGTCCTTAACTGGTGCTGGTGCCATTATGGGGTCCGGCGGTTTAGTAGTTATGGACGAAGATACCTGTATTGTAGATGTGGCTCGTTTCTTCCTGAATTTTACCCGAGCCGAGTCTTGCGGAAAGTGCACTCCGTGCCGTGAAGGGATCAAGCGTATGTTAGAGATCCTGGATCGCATCGCTGCTGGTGAAGGTAAAATGGAAGATTTGGATTTGCTGGAGAGAACAGCCCTGATGGTGAAAAACAGTTCTCTTTGTGGCTTAGGCCAAACAGCCCCAAATCCGATTTTATCTACTCTCCGTTACTTCCGTGATGAGTACGAGGCCCATATTAAGGATAAACGTTGTCCGGCTGGTGTATGTGCAGCGCTTCTTACCTACAAAATCAAACCAGAACTTTGCCGTGGCTGCACTGCCTGCACCAAAGTTTGCCCAGTGGGTGCTATCTCTGGTACAAGAAAAGCTGTGCATGTTATTGATCCCGATAAGTGCATTAGGTGCGGTGCTTGTGCTGAACGCTGCCCGTTCAAAGCAATTGTCCGTGCCTAATTGAAGCCCAAGGAGGAGTAAAGATGGACACAATCACCTTAACCATAGACGGCCGTCAGGTTCGGGTGGCAAAGGGCTCCACGGTACTTGAAGCGGCGCGGGTAGCTGGTATCAACATCCCGACCCTTTGCTATCATCCGGAACTTCGGCCCGAAGGCGCCTGCCGTTTATGTGTAGTCGAGATTAAGGGCGGGAAGAGCCTGGCTGCGGCCTGCGTAATGCCAGCAGCCAACGGTATGGAAGTTTATACCAATACACCCTTTGTGCGCGAGGCTCGGCGGACGGCTTTAGAGCTGATGCTGGCTAATCACCCCTTTGAATGCTTAACTTGCGAACGGTCCGGCAATTGCGAGCTACAAACCTTAGCCCATGACCTGGGCGTAAGAGAAGTGCACTATACCGGAGAAAAACGGAGTGTACCCATTGATGATTCTAGCCCGTCGCTAGTACGCGACCCCAATAAGTGTATTTTGTGCGGACGCTGCATTCGTATGTGCGGCGAAGTACAGGGCGTGCATGCTCTAGGTTATATCAATCGCGGTTGGGATACCCTGGTCGAACCCCTATTTGGCCAGAAATTGGCTGATGTAGCGTGTGTTAACTGTGGCCAATGCTCCACGGTTTGTCCCACAGGGGCCATTACTGAAAAAAGTTATGTGGATGACGTCTGGGAGGCACTAGGGGATCCGAACAAGTTTGTTGTGGTTCAAACTGCACCGGCTACCCGTGTATCTGTAGGTGAGGCGTTGGGTATGCCGCCGGGAGCTATTGTTACTGGCCAGATGGTGGCTGCTTTAAGGCGGCTAGGTTTCGATAAGGTGTTTGACACTGACTTTGCAGCTGATCTGACCATTATGGAAGAAGGACATGAACTGTTAGATCGCTTGAAAAACGGGGGAGCGTTGCCGCTATTGACGTCATGCAGCCCGGGCTGGGTGAAGTTCTGTGAGCATTTTTATCCGGATCTGCTCCCCAATGTTTCCACCTGCAAATCGCCACAGCAAATGTTTGGCGCTGTAGCTAAGACGTACTATGCCGACAAGATCGGTGTTAAACCTGAAGACATGTATGTGGTATCTATTATGCCGTGTACGGCTAAAAAATACGAAGCACAACGACCGGAAATGACGGCATCGGGTGTGGCTGATGTGGATGCTGTACTCACCGTTCGCGAACTGGCTCGTATGTTTAAAGAAGCAGGTATTAATTTTGAATGTCTGCCGGAAGAAGATTACGATGATCCGCTCGGAATCTCCACTGGGGCGGCCGTTATTTTTGGTGCATCCGGCGGTGTTATGGAAGCGGCTTTAAGAACAGTATACGAGGTAGTTACTGGCAAAACACTGGATGCTCTGGACTTTAAAGAAGTGCGGGGCCTTACCGGTATTAAGGAAGCAGAAGTGGATTTAGCTGGAACCAAAGTAAAAATTGCTGTGTCTAATAGTTTGGCTAATGCTCGCCAAATCCTTGATAAAATCAGAAGCGGTGAAGCACCTTGGCATTTTGTGGAGATCATGGCTTGCCCCGGTGGTTGTATCGGCGGCGGTGGACAGCCTATTCCAGTAGACCGTGAAAAACGCGAAGCTAGGATCAAGGCTATTTATGATGCAGATAAAGTCATGCCGATTAGGAAATCTCATGAAAACCCGGCTGTTCAAACCCTGTATAAAGAGTTCTTAGGAGAACCTTTATCCCATAAATCGCACGAGCTACTTCATACGCATTATACGAAGCGCTCAGCTTTCTAATTCCCTGCTAGAAAGGCCTTGGCCAGAGTCTTCCTAGCTCGCGGAACGAGGGCGAAGAGTAAGATAGTAGTTTACTAAAACCAGGGACAGACTAAGACATGGCAGACATGTATATTACGATTACGTTATGCTAGCGTCTTGATCTGTCCCTAAATTCATCTTTTGGGTATATTGGGTATAATTGAAAGGACTAATATTACAAAAAATATAATCGCTTTCAAATTAACAATTCGCTGG
>JAAYWY010000114.1 GCA_012516165.1 Bacillota bacterium | reverse complement strand
TGGCTAGGGAGTACGGAAGACGCCTTGCTTCACGCCGGCGATATCATCCAGCGCGCCAGCGAACTAGCGGTGACCGGAGCTAACGGGAGCAACCCGCAAGACGCGCTAAATGCCATCGCCGATGAGGTGGACCAGCTGCTGGAACATATGGTCCAGATCGCCAACTCATCGCAAGCAGGGCAATACTTGTTCGGTGGTACCAAGACCAAAGCTGTTGCTGACGAACCTTATAAGCCGTTTCAGTTATTGCGGGATACCGATGGCAATCTTTACGTGCAATATGAGGGTAATAACCAGGATCGATCTACCGAAATCGGAGCCGGTATCGAGTTTGTGTACAACGTAACAGGCGATGAAGCCTTTGGTATGGGCAGCGATCAGAAAACATCCCTTGTGTTCGATAGCTTGATTGAATTGTCATCCAACCTGCGCCAAGGTAAGACAGGTGACATCTCCAGTGACACGATCGGCAAGCTTAACCAGGCTTTGGACCATTTGGTGGCCCAAAGGGCCGAAGTGGGCGCCAAGGTAAACCGGTTAGAGATGACCCAGTCCCGGCTCAGTTCCGCCAATATCAACTTTACGAGCCTACTATCTAAGACCGAAGATCTGGATGTTGCTGAAGCGATAATTTACTTAAAGACCCAGGAGACAGTCTATCGGGCGGCCTTGGCTACGGGGGCCCGCATTATGCAGCCTACTTTGGTGGATTTCCTGCGTTAATTCTGGGGGAGATTAGAACAATGCTACGTTTAGCACTAACCATTAATACCCAACCGGCCTTGGTTGGATTGGAAACAAAATTAGCCCAAGCACCGGTGCATACGCGGCTGGCTTCTTTTTCTCTGGCGACGAAGCCATCGGTACTTACTATAAGAACTGAATTACCCCAAGTAAATATCGACTCTAGCCAAGGGCGGGCTGAACTGGGTTTAGCTAATCCGTTCGAACTCAATCGTCGTTTATGTGACCAAAGCTGGCGCGATGCTGCTTTCGGTGTGGAGCGCATGGCTGCTGAAGGAGATCGGTTGGCGGCTTTCTGGGAACCAGGTAATACAGTGGAGGAGATAGCAGCTGAGGATGTACCATCGCCCCCACTTGATTTGTTTACTGCTCCGGCACAACTGCTGGACGTAGAGGTTAGTTTAGGGGAAGTATACATAAACTACCGCAAGGGAAATACAACAGCACGGCTAGGCGAAATGCCGGACCCGCGGCCCTATGAACCGGGATATGTTCGGGTTTATCTTCGCCAGCAGGCTGCTATTGATATAACGTGGCAAAATCTGGACATACCAACGTAAAAATAACATAAACATTAAGATAGGAGCGACCAATAGTGCAGTACAAAACCGTTCGTTTCGGTATTGTGGATGTGCCAACAGAGCAGCTTATAATATTTCCTCAAGGGCTCCCCGGTTTTGGTGAGCTCAGGGAGTTCTTTTGGGTACCGGTGCCGGAAAACAGTTGTTTTGCTTGGTTACAGTCAGCTGATTTACCCGAAATAGCTTTTTTAGTTACTGATCCTTTTCTTTTTCGTCCCCAATATGAGATACATTTATCACCAGCGGAGCAGGAACTTATAAAGGCGAGGCAGCCAGAAGAAGTTTTAGTATATGTTATAGTTCGTATACCGGCGAATGGTAAAACACAAGATATAACCGCTAACTTTGTTGCTCCGGTAGTGGTTAATACAACGAGCCGTTTAGGGTGCCAAGTAGTTTTAGAAGGAACAAACTACCAAGTACGCGAACCCTTATTTAAGGATATTTACACTAACCCTGGGTGTGAGGGGGCTGCTAAGTGCTTATTTTAAGCCGTCGGCCTGGCCAAAGCATTATGATTGGAGATAACATAGAAATAAAGGTGTTGGGATGGAAGGATGGACAGCTCTCATTGGGTATTATTGCTCCGAAGTCAGTTGCAGTGTACCGGCAAGAAATTTACGACATCATTGCTCAGGAAAATAAGGCAGCAGTCGCTCCATCTAGGGACATCGACTTAGCATTGTTACCCCATAAACGGTAGCCTTGTTGTGACAACAGTGCGTTACTGGTTTTGGTAACCTGGTCTAAGGGGGCATATAGGTGTGCACGAGGCATATATGGAAACTATTGTTCTTTGTGACTTTCTGCTTTCTAGTTCTGTATTTGTATTTTGCATTGATGCCAGCTAATATTACGCCAGCTGCCCTCCAATACTTTACCCGTGAGGAAATTATGATGGGCCGAAAGTATTGGCGGGAAAAAGAACTGTTGTTTGTTGTTAGCTTTGTTGCACAAATGTCTGTGCTGGCAGTGGTGGCGTTTGGCCCTGGGGGTGAAGTCCTGGAGCGGGGGGCGTTTAATGTGGCGCGGGGAAAAAAACTACTGGGGGTACTACTTTTCTTTTTGTTTCTCTGGATTCTGTTGCGGCTGGTTAACTTGCCCATAAATTTATACAACAGTTATGTGCTAGAACATCGTTGGGGGTTTTCCACCCAGACTATGGCTGGGTGGTGGGTAGATTATGTCAAGAGTGCTGTATTGGACTTGGTGCTTTCTGTCGTAGGGACAGTTTTATTTTTTATAGCTTTAAAGCGATGGCCGCTGAATTGGTGGCTTCCAGCGGGTTTCTTTATGGCAGGCTGGTTAATCATACAGACTTTTCTTTGGCCTTCGTTCGTAGCACCGTTATTTAATCGCTTTGAACCTGTTCAGGACCCGGAAGTAGTAGCTATTGTCGAAAACTTGGCACAGAAAGCCAATATTCCCCTACAAGAAGTATTAGTGATGGATGCTAGCAGCCGTACTAATAAGGCCAATGCCTATTTTACCGGGATTGGCCACACGAAGAGAATTGTTCTTTATGATAATTTACTAAATAATTATCCCCTACCTGAAGTAGAAGCAGTAGTAGCCCACGAAATAGCACATTGGAAACTAGGCCATATTAGGACTGGAGTGCTTTTAGGGATTGTGGCGACTTTTGTCCAATTTTATCTGCTAGCCCTAGTGCTAACGGCCTACTTTCCTCGGTGGCAGCTACGTAACTATCCACCTAGGGCCTGGGCTTTGGCTCTCCTTTTTATCCTCCTTACATCTTTTGTTGCTAATCCCATACAAAATAGCATATCGCGGTACATGGAACGGGCGGCTGATATAGAGTCGGTAGCATTAATTGGGAACGCAGATGGAGCAGTGGCTTTACAGTTGAGATTAGCCCGATCAAATCGCTCTGATATTGTACCGCCCGCCTTTATAGAGTGGTTTGCGTATACCCATCCCAGTACTTTAAGGAGGATAGAACTGCTCCAAAGTAGTGCAACTTTACGTTAGATATTTTCGTTAGATTAAAGTCGAACGTAGGTCAATAGTACTAAGCTTAGTGG
>JAAYWY010000113.1 GCA_012516165.1 Bacillota bacterium | reverse complement strand
TTTACGGTACGGACGGTCGGAGGTCATGGCATCATAAGCATCAGCTAGTGCTAAAATACGACACTCCAGGGGAATCTCTTCTTCTTTCAGTCCTAAGGGATAGCCCTGACCATCCCAACGTTCATGATGGCAAAGGATAAAGCGAGCAATAGGAGCCAGTTCTGGCGATGAGCTGGCAATGCGATAACCTTTTTCTGAATGCTCCTGCATAATAGTCCGTTCTTCCGATGTAAGCGGTCCTTTTTTGAATAATATACTATCGGGAATACCCACTTTCCCTAAGTCATGAACCCGGGCCAGCAGAGCTAAATCGTCCTGCTTTTGTGGTGGTAGGCCAACTCTTTTGCCTAGCTCTGGACATAATTCTTGAAGGCGTTCAGCATGCTTGTTGGTGATGCTATCGCGTTCGCCTAAAGCAGCAGTCAGGGTATTTACTAGTTGACTTCTCATTTTGGCACTGCGGTGCAGTTTATCGCTGAACATACGATCGTCTGCTTTTCTAAAGGTGTCGTGCAAAGATCTCTTACCATCTGAAGTGGCAAAACCTATGGAAATACTAAGGGGCAAGCTGGGGTTAGCACGGTTATGTTCATTGACAGCTGCTTGAATACGCCCAATAACCTTCTCGGCTAGTCTAGCCCCAGTTTTATGTAAAATAAGGCCAAATTCATCGCCCCCAATCCGGGCTACAATATCACCGGAACGAATAGATTCTTTTAGGATGCGAGCACAAATTTTTAGCAACTCATCACCTTGGACATGGCCCATGGTATCGTTGATCAGTTTAAGTCCATCTAGGTCGGCCGATAAGACAGTAACCGGAAACTGAGAGTCAGCTATACTATCTAGACTATCAAGCTGTTCTTCAAAATAAGCACGATTAAATAGGCCCGTTAGAGCATCGTGCCAGCTAAAGTATTCCATCTTTTCCTGGTACTCTTTTTGCTCGGTAACATCCAAAGCCAATCCGCAAAAACCAGTTACACTATTGTCCTTTCCTAATATCGGTGTAATTGAAAGCTCTATAAACCGAAAATTACCACGCTTAGAGAGCAGTTCGAGGACTAAGCCACGCTTAGGCTGGCCGGTAAAAAACACCTGACCAAAAGTGCGAAAAGCCGAGTATGGTTTCCTGACAAAAGAGCGAAAATTCTTACCTATTAATTCTCCTGACTTATAGCCTAATAGGTGATCTGCAGCTTTGTTACAGAAAGTAATTGTCCCAGCCAAGTCTACCTCGTAGTAGCCTTCTTGCAAGGTAGTCAAAATGTGGCGGTATCTATCTTCCGAAAGACGAAGAGCTTCTTTGGCCTGTACCTGCTCGGTAATATCGCTAATGGTTCCGAGAACCCCTTTAATACTTCCATCTTCGCGTTTTACCGGATAGGAACGGATGTCTAAAATACGTTCTCGGCCAGTGGTAACTACACGCTGCTTCGGCTCACCTGTCTGAAGAGCCATCACAGCCGGGCAGCTATCGCATGGGCCGCAATGCCCTTTTATTATTTCATGACAATGCTTCCCTACCACCTGTTTACTTTTCATGCCAATTAATCGAGCAGCGCTGGCATTAACCCACCGTATTCGTTGCTTTTCATCCATAAACACCAATTGTTCCGCTAGACTATCTAGTATTATGGCTTTTTCTTGTTCTGAGGCTAGAAGATCATCTTGGGCCTTCTGTTGCTGTACAATACCCTCTACCGTTCGGGCCAAAATCAAACACAGGCGGTGTTCTTGTGGCGATAAAGATTCTGGACATTCTATATACAACCAACCCAAAGACTCCGGCCTAAAACGATAAACAAAACAATGGTCCCCAGCCTCAGCTAAACACTGTTGTGTTTCCTTTGTGTTCCTAAATCCCCAGGTATGCACCACTTGCTGTGCATTTCTTTCTGGCAGAGCTAGGGCAATACGTATGGCCCCAAATAGACGGCTTGCCTTTTCTATTAACTCCTCCAGTAAATCGCTACTAGTCTGGGGAAAAGAAAATGATGTTACATCATACAAAGCAAAAAGCTCCTTCATGGCTTCTGGCAAAATCTCATCCCCCAACTGCTACTGTTATGCATTTGTTGTAATAAAGAGGAGTCCCTGATAAACTGCTGATCTCACCGAAACTTAGAAAACCTAACACAGGCACAGCAGGATCAATATTGGCCAAAGCTTGAGTAAGCTCCTGTTCAAAAATTTCCCTTAATAACAAATAGCGCGAAACACAATCGAAAATAAGTACGATTTGGGGTTTATTTACAGAAGCCACCGTGCTTAAAAGCATTTTTCGCGCTTCGTTAGATAGATTATCTTCCAACCGCGGAACCATAATGGTGGCCACTGTATTAGATGGAATCTCAGTGACAAAAACCATACTGCCATCGGCCTCTACTCGCAAGGGATCACGTATTAAAAAATCTCCTCCGGCACAAGGAATACCCAAAGGATACCTCATGGCAACATGGGGAAAATCTTTCTGTCCAATACCACCTAAAGAGATAGCATAGCGAGAAAACGCTGGCAGATTATCCAGCTCATAGACTCTCTTGCCTTTTGCTTTTGTCACCAGCATGGGCTCGCCCATGGGCTGCCAACTATGGGCCAAGCCTAATTTGCCATTAATACCGTGGAGTATAGCTAACGCAAAACCTTCTGTAGCCACACCTTTATCAGTAATCTGATACGACTGACATACACCTAAATTATCACCTGTCCCACCACCCACATAATCAAAACCCGGTCCTAAAAAGTCATGCAACTGACGCAGCAAAGTTGAAATATTGTTCCCAAGGCCATGGGGAAAGACAAAAACCGTCCCCGGTGTCCCATCATTTTGTTGTAACAGATGCTCAATTTTTATTTTGTCTCTGTGTTTGCTGCTCGCGGCTGGA
>JAAYWY010000112.1 GCA_012516165.1 Bacillota bacterium | reverse complement strand
GGTGAATAGGAGATTGTTGTTAACGTCTTTACGCGAGCGTCTTTATGAATCCCTCAAGGAAGATATACTTACCAATAAGTTCAAACCCGGCGAAGAACTGCAGATAGAGAAGCTAGCGGAGGAATTCGGCGTTAGCTCCACCCCGGTACGCGAGGCCCTGGTTCGGCTGGAGGGAGCTGGGTTAGTAGTACTGATGCCTAACCGAGGCGCCCAAGTGGCCCCAATTAGCCTCGAAGATGTAAAAAACGTGTGGGAAGTGCGGCGACTACTAGAACCACACGCAGCAAAAGTAGCTGCTAAACAATGCGAAATGGCAGAGATCAATGCGCTTTATGAAAAAATGCTAAAAATAGTCAACGGTCCAGTGGATTTTGCTACTTATATCAATTCCGATCTAGAAATCCACGAATTAATGTTTAAACATCTAAGCAATACCTTGCTACGGGAAATATTGGATCGAGTAGACCAACATTTGATGCGTATCCGCTATTTAGCCGAAAGTAATGCCAATGGATTCAAACGAGAAGTAGTGGAGCAAGTAACCAAAGAGCACCTATCGATTTTAGACGCTCTTAAAAAGCGAGATACACAAAAAGCGGCAGCTGCTACCTTAGAGCACCTCATAAACGGAGAAACCCGAACATTAAAAACGCTGCAGCAGGTAACCGACTTGCAAAACAGCTAACTACTAAAGAAAGGGGCAATGCTTAAATGAGCAACACAACTACTGAACAGAGGAGGGTTCAGACCGGCGTTCATTTTATGTTGGGCAACTACGCAGTGGCCGAAGGAGCTATTGCTGCTGGTTGCGACTTTTTTGCCGGTTACCCCATAACCCCAGCCAACGAAATTTCAGAGCGCATGTCACAGCGTTTGCCCGAGGTCGGGGGTGTATTTCTACAAGGCGAGGACGAGCTTTGTTCCATTAATGCAGTGATTGGAGCATCTTTAGCCGGGGCCAAAGCTATGACGGCTACCGCCAGCGCTGGTTACAACTACATGCAAGAGGGTATTGAATACGCCGTGGCTATCGAAGCCCCGTGCGTTATTGTGGATGTTCAACGCTGCCGGGGTGAAAACTTTGCTACCCAGGCGGACGTTATGCAGATGCGCTGGGGTGCCGCTGGTGATCATGAGATGATTGTGCTGGCCCCATCCTCGGTGCAAGAGTTATTTGATTACACCATTTGGGCCTTCAATTTAGCCGAACAATTTCGTACACCAGTTGTTGTAATGTCCGAGACCACCATTGCCCTGATGCGCGAGCGGTTGGCTATTCCTGAACCGGATAAAATCCAGCTGTATAATCGAAAATACACCAAATTACCTCCGGGAGAATATTTGCCCTTTAAGGCGCCAGAGAACGGCGTGCCGGATGCAGCCCCCTTGGGTAAGGGCTATGCTGCCATTTATTCCATCAATCCGCACGACGAACGAGGCCGTATCGATTGGGACCCGGAGGTTTTTGATCGTCTATACCAACGCATTACCGGCAAGATTACAGAGAACCGAGACATTATCTGCAAAACCGAATCCTTCCATTTAGACGATGCAGAAATTGCCTTGATCGCTTACGGCAGCGAAGTACGACCAGCCTTGGATGCCGTAGAAATGGCCCGCAACGACGGAAAAAAAGTAGGCTTGCTCAAGCTGGCCACCGTTTGGCCAACGCCCGAAGAACAAATTCGCACCGTGGCCCAAAACGTAGGCACAGTAGTCACCGTAGAAATGAATATTGGTCGCTATGCCTACGAAGTAGAACGGATTTGCGCCGGACACTGCAAGACAGCTCGTATCACCAAAAATCGCGGCCTCGTTCATTCCCCAGAAGAGATCTACCATGCCCTGAAGGAGGTCATAGCATGAGCCAGTTAACTAATGAGCAACGAAAACATATCCGTCCTGGCGGCCTGCCCCATTTTTTTTGCTCGGGCTGTGGCTGCGGCCAGGTATTAAACTATTTTCTCCGCGCTGTGGACGAACTAGGGCTTGATCTTAGCAGTATGGTTACCATCGGTGGTGTAGGCTGCACAGCTCGTATACCCATCTATCTTAATACCGATGCCCTTCATGGAGTTCATGGGCGTACCTTGGCTTGGGCTACCGGAATTAAGCTCCACCAGCCAGAAACCCCAATAGTGGTTTTTGCTGGCGATGGCGATGCCGCCTCCATTGGAGCCAACCACTTAATTCAAGCTGCCCGACGCAATTTGGATGTCACCGTTATTCTAGTGAACAACTTCAACTTTGCCATGACCGGCGGGCAAGTGGCTCCAACTACACCCATCAATGCCACCACTACCACTACACCTTACGGCAGTGCCGAACCGCCGTTTGATGTTTGCCAGCTGGCAGTGGCAGCAGGGGCCACCTATGTTAGCCGTTGGAACACCAGCCACGGGCCCCAGGCTATTAAAGCCATAAAAACAGCCTTAAGCCATCCAGGGTTTTCCTTAGTAGAGATAGTTTCCCAGTGTCCCACCCACTT
>JAAYWY010000111.1 GCA_012516165.1 Bacillota bacterium | reverse complement strand
TAAGGCCGCAGCACTAGCCAAAAAATCTAAGTATTCGTTGCCGTCTGCATCTACCACCGTGCAGCCTTTGGCATGGTCGACAACCAGCGGATAATATGGCACCCGTGAAGCAGGTGAAATTACTTTTTTGTCTTCCTCTACTAGGGCCAGGTTGTGCTTATTTTTTTTCATTTGATTAAACACGCCTTTCTAAGAACCATCGCCTACTGTACTTTTGCAGAAAGTTAAGAAATAAAGTCAGGACTTTTCAGCCCGAACTATCTTTGCCACCCCAATGGTTAGTATTGGCACTACGTGGGTTACAAAGAAGCCCCACGATATAGTTCCATACCCCGTAGCAATAAGGTCAATCAACCCAAATCGGCTCATAATGATGCTTAAAAGTACCATACCAAGAGCAATGCCTCCGCGCATATTTTTCGTGAGTTCTCTATCACGTTGTCTTAAGGTGGCAGCTAGACGCTCATTAACTGCATGGATAAAGCCAGTACCAGTTTCAATTAAAGTCCCAAATAGTACCACTTCGTATGCTATCAATAAAGCGGGTAAGCCAAGACTTTTTAGAGCTATAAAAGCAGGTATCGATTCGCCGACAATTTCTGGGTAGCCGCTTAGTACCACCATATAGAAAAGAAACCCAGGAATTATAGTGATAAGAGCACTTATAAAGCCAGATATAACAGCCTCTGAACGTGTTTCGATATCGGATAAGGTAAATAAAATTGCACTAATGCAACCTAAGTTATAAAAAGCATACCGAAAGCCGTCCAACGCCCAGCCAGAGGTAATCTCTCCTTGGCTCAGAATCTCTGCAATTTTAGGACCAAACTTAGATATACCAACAGCAATAAAAACAATATAGACCGCATAGAGCACAAAAGACCACCAAGACATAAAGGCTTCAATAGTTTTACTGCCGTTGTATGATAAATAGGCTACCGCCAACAGCATAAGCGTAACTCCTAGACCAAAGGGAATACCAAAAGTGTCTTGGACTATGGTACCAGCAGCGGCTCCAACCACTGCTAAAACAATGAATAGTAGCAAAATATAGCATATTTCGTATAAAAACCAAAACCTACCTAGTAGTTGCGTAAAAAGATTTCGATAATCATAGGTTTTGAATATACGCACAAAATCATAGGTTACAGCCAAAACAAGGCCCCACACCAATGTCGTAACCATCATTCCGTAAATACCGCCCAGAGGGCCGTGCGAAAGAAAATACTCAACCAGTTCACGTCCAGTCCCGTAACCACCGGCTATAACCACCGATTGAAAGACAAAACCAGGAAGTAGGTATTTTCGATAAAATTTACTGTTGAGAAAATTATTCATCTAATTCGCACCCTCCTTTTTATTGGGATAATGGCTAAGCCAACTACCGCAATAGGCAACACCCCTTTCTAAGCAAAACCGTCTCCAACTGGTTTTCTTGGTTTTAAGTACTTTCTGTGTACAATATATTAACAACTTGAAATGGTCAATAAACGTTTTTTGACATTTGCAGCGTTTTTTGTTTACAGCAATCATTTTTATCGTGCTAGCTATTTAAAGCGAACTATCTCATTAGCATTACTCCACGATTTTTAGGCAAGATTGTTGAAGCAGCTCTGCATTTTGTAGAGCTGCTTCAAATTTATTTCAGCCTCTTCTGCCACTCAATAATCAGCATGGGTTATATAGATTAAAAGACTATGGTGATACATATATGCATCACCATATGCATCTGAATCACCACCATGCAGCAAGATTACAGGCAGTTATTATGCTCGCCAGCTTGTTTTTGTTGGCACGTAACATGCAATATTAAGTTTGCTGAAAGGAGGGAACGTTGTCTTATATACTACTAATTTAGGGAGGTCTGAATATGGAAAACAAGCCTGAGTTTGTTGAAGATCCTCGTTTTCATGTTTGTTTCCGAGAAATGATCATCTCCTACATCTTTTTCTTTGCTTTTTTTGTTTTAGTTATGTTAGCTACCTATACTTTAGGTAACCATTTTGTACTAGGACTACCTCTGTGGTTTCTGGTAGCAGGCATTATATTACCAGTTGTTTTTATTATCATTGCTTACATCTTAACAGAATACGTGTTTGAGGATACTCCCTTAGATCCATATCTTGAGTAGAAGAGGTGATCTACTTTATGAAAGATACCATGCTTATGATGGCTACTTTTATTGCCTATACCGCTCTATTGCTGGTACTCGGTATTATGGCTAGTCGCTCCATGGCAGGGCTTAAAGCTAAAGAATATGTGGATGAGTTTTATACCGGGGGCCGTGGCGTAGGTGCTTTT
>JAAYWY010000110.1 GCA_012516165.1 Bacillota bacterium | reverse complement strand
TAGAAACAATAATTCGGCCACTTCGTTGACCGCTCCGTAGACATCGCCGGTTAAACCTCCCAGCTTCGCGGCTATACGCCTAGCCAAGAGATACGATCCCCCAACAGCCACCGCCGCAGCCAAGAATATGATGCTGACTTCTTCTAAACTAGGCCTTATGTAACCAAAAGCAGCAGCCATAAGCAGTATGCTAAGTAACAGGGCGACAGCTAAATCCCGATACCCTGTTTCCTGGGCATACGCCCGTCCCATCCCCGCCCCCGGCCGCGCGTAGCCAAAGAGGCAGACCGCGGCGGACATGCTCAGACGCCCCACCAGGGGAAATAAGAGTAATGCCCATAATCTCAATGCCCCGCTTATTTCCACCAGGGCAGCAAATTTAACAATAAGTAAAGTCCCCAATGCCGCTGCCCCCAGTCCGCCCACATGGGTGTCGCGCAAAATAGCCAACATTTGTTCCCGGTTCTGACGGCTTAGGAGCCCATCACATGTATCAATGAACCCATCTAAGTGCAAACCACCAGTAATAACCACATCTAAGGCCAGTATCAATGCTGCCCTTAGAATAGGTCCCACCACAATAAACAAGCCGCAGTCAGCCCCACACAAAAAAAGGCCCATAATAAAACCTACTACCGGAAAAAAGCGGGCACTGCCGCCAGCCGAACAAGGTAAGTTGCTGTTACGTGGGAGCAATAAACTGGCTGGCAAAGTGGTAAGCAAAGACAGTGCCAAAACAAAATCCCCCCACCAACTAAACACCGCCTATCCCTCCCTACTTTAGCCTAAGTGGCAATCCAGCCACCACCATATAGACTTCATCAGCCTGGGCGGCAAATGCCTGGTTTGTTTTACCAGCTAAATCCCGATATAGACGGGCCAGAGTATTCTCCGGGACCAAGCCCCAGCCCACTTCATTGGTAACCAGCACCACTTCTGCCGGTACCTTGGCCGCCAAGGCAGCTACATTCTTGGCCCTGGTTAAAATATAAGTAGCAATAACCGGCCCTATTTTGCTATCAGCGAGTTGCTCCCCGTTAAAACCCACCTTATCCAGTAGAATATTCGACAACCATAAAGTAAGGCAATCTACCAGCAGTAAGCGCTCGCGGCGGCGGCCATACTGCCACAACACTTTTTCTAAAGCATAAGGCTCTTCTACCGTCGGCCACGTGCTCGGTCGAGAGCGCCGATGAGCACGGACCCTTTCTTTCATCTCCTCGTCTAGCACCTGAGACGTAGCCACATACACCACTTCTCGGCCACTGGTTTGGGCGTAGTTTTCGGCCAAAGTGCTTTTACCACAGCGCGCTCCACCCGATATAAGCAATAGTTTCCCGGACCTCACTTAACTGCCTCCCTTTTATCGTTGACCGATCCTGGCACCTTCTCCTGAGCAGGGAACACAGTGACAAACGGCCGGTGATGCACAGGATGGCGGTTAACGGCAATTTGCACCTTGGAGCTATGGTAAGCACGCTGCAAATTGTCGCTGGTGATCACCTCTGCCGCTGTGCCTGTGGCCAAAATACGCCCCTGGGACAAAAGAATAAATTTGTTGAAATATTGGACAGCTAGATTAAGATCATGGATCACAGCCAAAATAGTCAAACCGTGCTGGCTATTTAGCCGCTGAAGTAAACCCAAAATTTCCGCTTGATAAGTAATATCCAATTGCGATGTAGGCTCGTCCAACAAAAGCAGCCGTGGCTCCTGGGCCAGGGCCCGGGCAATAAGCACCCGTTGCCTTTCGCCGCCGCTTAAAGTTGACACCGAGCGCTCAGCCAGGGATCTGGTACCGGTTTGCTCCATGGCTGTCTGTACCGCCGCCACGTCGGCAGCTGTTTCCCGCTGAAACAGTCTTAAATGAGGTTGCCGCCCCATAAGTACTGTTTCCGCCACATTAAAATCAAAGGCCAACACTGTTTCCTGTGGCACCACAGCTACTTGCTTGGCCCGTTCTTGGGCCGAATAGCCTGAAATACTCTTCCCTGCCAGTGTGATATCGCCTTGTTGAGGATGTAATAGCCCGCTGATACACTTCAGCAAAGTAGACTTGCCGGAACCGTTGGGCCCTACCACTGCTGCCATTTCCCCCGCTGCTAACTTAAAAGTCACATCCTCTAGCACCGGCGCGGAACCATAACTGTAGCTCACTTGGGTTACATTAAGAAGCGGTTTCTCCATGATCCCCACCTGCCTCTATATATCAGAACGCTTCTGTCGTCTTAACATGGAAATAAAAAACGGCGCCCCACCCAAAGACATAATAAGTCCCACCGGAAGCTCAGTGGGTGCAATTATGGTTCGTGCCAAGGTATCGGCGGCCACCATTAAAGTAGCCCCTCCCAAGGCTGAAGCCGGTAGCAACAAGCGGTGATCGGGGCCCACCAGTAATCTAAGCGCATGGGGTACGATCAGTCCTACAAAACCAATTGGTCCACTTACAGCCACAGCTGTAGCTGTAAGAAGAGACGCCCCCACCAACAGCCAGTTTTTCGTTCGCTCCACTTCCACACCTAAGTTAGCCGCTGTCTCTTCTCCCAACAGCAACGCATTGAGGGAGCGGGCGTGAACTAATGCCACCGTAGATCCTAGGACAAAATAAGGTAGCGCCAACCGTACATACTGCCAGCTGGCACGATCAAACCCCCCCATGAGCCAAAACACCACCTGCTGTAAATGCCGACGAGAAAAATACATAAGAAGTGACACCAACGCCGTGAAAAACGTGCCGACAGCAATGCCCGATAAAAGCATGCTGGACAAAGAAATATAACCATCGGTGCGAGCCAAGCGGCAAACCAAAATTACGGTGAAAATAGCTCCGCCAAAAGCAGCCATCGGCACCAAACCAATACCTAAAGGCAGATATTTTGTAGGGAACAAAAAGGCTGCTGTAGCCCCCAGCGCCGCCCCGGCGGAAACCCCCAACACATACGGATCGGCCATGGGATTACGAAACAGTGCCTGAAAAACAGTCCCGCCGATGGCCAAGGCCGCGCCAACCATAGCCGCCAGAAAGACCCGTGGTAGGCGCAATTCCATAATTATGGCCTTGGTGCTGGCGTCCAACAGCTTCGGCCGCGGCCATAGCCCCAATGCCTGAAGCAAATCCGGAAGAGCCACTTCCACCGCCCCTAAAACTACCCCTGCTACCATAACCGCCAACAGCAGAAGCACCAAGGCCAGTATAATCAGCCAGCCCCGTCGGTGCCGTTCCTTTAGAATTAAGGTTAGCGGCTTATCAACAGCTTCGACCACCGTCTGAGCTTCCGATTGCTCAGCAAGACTTTGCATATTCATTCCCCTCAGTTAGCTATTCCTGATAAAAAAGCTGAACCAATTGCTCCAGAGCTTCCACCACCCGCGGGCCGGAACGGGAAATAATGTTAGCATCAATACTATAAAGGCGGCCGTTTTGTATCGCCTTTATGGTGCCCCAGCCAGGGCGGTTTTTAATGGTTTCGGCTTGTACCGACCCAGTACCGTGTACTTCGGGAAAAATAATCACATCTGGGTTGCGGCTAACAATAGCCTCCGGACTAACTTCCGGGTAGTCAGTCGCCGCATCATAGGCAATATTTCGCCCTCCGGCCCGTACTATCAGCTCACTGCTTAGCGTATTAGGGCCAGCAGTCATGATCGGGTCGGAAAAAACTTCGTAATACACCCAAGGACGTTCTTCTTGGGGTATTGTAGCTACTTTTTCGTCTACCAGACGGATCCGCTCGAGTAGCTTTGCCTCCAGTTGCGCCGCTTGCTCATTGGCCCCAGTAGCTATACCGATCCAGCGAATACTGGTTAAGACCCCTTCCAAGTCTTGAGGAGAAACCACGGCCACGGGAATACCTAATTCCTCCAGTTTCTTTACCGTTTCTTCGTGAATGATATCCGCCAAAACAAGATCCGGCTTAAGGGCCACGATCTTCTCCAGACTGGGCTTGTTATAACCACCCACCTTGTCTATCTTGCTAACATCGGCGGGATAATCGCTGTAATCATCTACCCCTACCACTTTATCCCCCAAACCCAGAGCAAACAATATTTCCGTTGAGCTGGGGGCCAAAGACACAATCCGCTCCGGTCTTTTTATGGTTACTTTCCGCCCCATGTCATCAACAAAAGTAACGCTGTCACCGTCATCCCCCGGATAAGATGGGCGCTTCGTCTTGGTGCCACAACCAGCCACAGACAACATCAACAGCAAAACCGTTATCAACACTAAGATGCGCCTGGTGTTGCCACCGTCTTTTCGCTGAAATACCATAACCTGATTTCCTCCTTGAGTAGTATCCCCAAAGTAAAACCCCGGTCGCGACGGACCGGGGCTCATTCCCCTCAGGCTAAGACAGAAATTTTCCTTACTGCCCTAGCGCCCCCTTTCCCTCGAAGGTACCTGCGCTCACCAACAGACGGGTATCCTGACTCCCGGATCATGGCTTAAGTGGCGCCTTCCCACCCAGTACGACTTAACACCCTAAGGCAGTGGCCTGTACCACCAGCTTCCCGGTTACAGTGGCGGGACCGTTCAGGTTTTGCACCTGATTCCCCAGTTCTGTTTACTCTTATAAAATCAACTATTATTTTGTTCCTCTGTCCTACCTAGTATACCAGAAACAATACTAACAGAGAAGATAGCATTTGCCGACCAAAGATATATTAGCAAGCCATTTCTTCCATTTCTTCCAACAAGGAAATTAGTTGCATTGAAACTTGTTGGAGCTCATCGAAAAGCTGGTGTGCTTCTTCTTGCCGTCCTGCGTGCCAAGCCCGGACAATTTCTTGCGCCAACTCGTGAATGCGAGCATGGGGCGTTTCTAATTTTTGAAACGTATCATTCGTCCCAAAAGTAGATACAGCATCTTTGTAATACCAATGTCCAAACCTGCACTCATGGTCCGATGTAACCTCTTGCGGTTTTAGATCCTGGCGACCCCAGAAAAGATTGTGCAACCGCTGAACCCACAGCAAGTGGTCAGCCTTGGCTAGCTGCAGTACAGTGCAATCGTCCAAAGGAATCCCGCTGGAGCCAACTACTTGCTGCAATTCCTCTACCAGTTTACCCAATTCTGCCAAATTATCAGCCATTTCCTTAGTATTATCGGCCAACACCTGGGACATGTATCCCGCCTCTTGTAAGCTAGCTGCCGCCTCTTGGCTGGCTGCTGCTTGCTCCTCGGTGGCTGCCGCCACGGTTTCTAAATATCCAGTAATAGTATTAAGATGCTCTTGAATTAACTGTAAATCTTGCTGGGCATTCTCCACATTTTGCCCTGCCTTATGGGCCTCTTGAGCCAGTTCTTCTGTTCTGGAAGCTGCAGCTTCGGCCCGTGGTAGAACCTTCCCCACTAACTGGCGCACCCTCTCGGTGCCTTCTTGGGTACGGCTGGACAATTTACCCACTTCGTCTGCCACCACAGCGAAACCACGTCCGGCATCGCCTGCCCGAGCTGCTTCTATCTTAGCATTGAGCGCCAACAAACGTGTTTGATCAGAAACCTCAGCAATAAATGCCATAACCTCTTCGATGCCAGAGACCGTATTAGATAATGCCAGCACTTCTTCTCGTACAGCCAGCATCTCTCTTTGCAAATTACTAAATGTAGCTAGTGCAGTGCTGATTACTTCTACATTATGTATCGACTGTTCAATAGCCGCATGGGCACTTTGCGAAGCTTGAGTTGCCGCCTGAGCCACCTCGGTGGCCGCAGAAGATAGCCCCTGGACAGCCGCTGCCGCCTGCTGTACATTAGCACTCTGCTCAGAACTATTGGCAGCCAGAGCATCCACTTGAAGTCCAGCTTGAACCATACCCTGCAACACACTACTCACACCATAGATAAGCTTCTGATTGATCGTCTGCAGCATACCCAAAGGCTTTTTTAATAACGCAAAAGCCTGGTCAAAAAGTGGTGACGTCTCCTTAGGCGGGATCAGTCCGTTTTGTATTGTTTGTTCTAATTCCAATAAAAACCTTTTCATATCATTTCCCGTTGTAGTTGCACTATTTCCTTTTCGTTTTGACTTAAAAAACATTTTATTCCTCCTAATTAATAGTTATAGTTATCATTATATGCCTGGTCATAATGATCGTCAAGGCTTGTTAGGTTAGCGTCTGTGTCAAGTCTATGTCAAGATCTATCTACGTCAAGATCTAGTAGGCAAGACACCCATAGAAATATTTATTGAAGATCATTCTCTTTTCCTTACTCCGCTCGGCACCGTCGCCGCCGATATTCACTTTCTCCCTTAAATATATTACAATTCCGTTGCTGCCCACAGGCGGTCAAAAAAAGCACACCGTTTTATACACTAGCTTTACCTCGTTGGAAAATAATCACTTATCGATATAGACCATAACACCAGAGCAACCCCAACTGTAGAATCAGAATTATCGGCACCCCTAGCGTAAAACTCCAATGCCTAGTCTTATGATGAAAGAAAAACATACCGGCTAAAATCCCTACACTGCCGCCGGTAACAGCTACTGCAAACAGTGCTTTTTCTGGTACCCGCCAGCGCCGATGGCGGGCTTGATACTTATCATAGCCCATAAGAACGCAGGCAAAAACATTATAGGCCACCAGTAACCATAACAATTTAGCTAGGTCAGTAATAATAATCCCTCCACATAATAATCTCCTATTTTAATTTTGCCCAGACAAGTTGATTTCCTGCCTTGTCCCTATACCTCTTTGCAGCAGATGTTATAATAAATGTCCTTTGAAAAGGAAATGTAAGAGTTAATAACGAAAATATAAAATATAAATTAGCCATAGAATTAGAAACGAGCAAGGAGGTACAAACAGTATGGATCTTAAAGAAGTTCGTCAAGTGGCCCAAGAAAAGCTCAAGCCATTTTGCCGTATGTGTCCTGTGTGCGACGGCCGGGCTTGTGCTGGCGAAGTACCAGGATTCGGTGGTATCGGGACCGGGAGTTCCTTTATGAATAACGTGCAATCTCTTAAGAAATGGCATCTTAATTTGCGAACATTGCATGACGTATCTGAGCCCGACACTTCAACCACTTTGTTTGGCCACAAACTGGCAACGCCTATATTAGGAGCCCCCATGGCCGGTACGAAACCAAACTTAAAAGGACTAATCTCCGATTATGAATTGACAAAAGCCATCCTTCATGGTTGCCGTCAAGCCGGTACACTGGGTATGGCTGGCGATGTGGGTAAATACGCGTTGCAAACTTTAGAAGAAGAACAAGGACAAGGAATGTTTATTTTCAAGCCTCGCGAGCAAGAAACCATAATTAAATGGGGTACATTAGCAGAAGAAATGGGATCTGTCGGCTTTGGTATCGACGTAGACGGTGCCGGTCTTATTAACATGCGGCTGTTAGGAATGTACGTGGAGCCCAAAACTCTAGCAAAGCTGCGCCAGTTAGTCCAAGCTATAAATTTACCTTTTATCGTCAAAGGAATCATGACCCCCGATGAGGCACAGTTAGCGTCAGAAGCCGGAGCTCAGGCCATAGTGGTATCTAATCACGGGGGACGGGTTTTGGACCACACACCGGGCACAGCCGATGTCCTTCCCAGTATAGCCCAGCGTGTCAAAGGGAACATAGCTATTATGGTGGACGGCGGCATCCGCAGTGGTGTCGATGTACTAAAGATGCTAGCTTTGGGAGCCGATTATGTGTTAGTGGGAAGACCACTTCTGCAAGCTGCCGTAGGCGGCGGAGCCGAAGGCGTGCATTTGGCCATAG
>JAAYWY010000289.1 GCA_012516165.1 Bacillota bacterium | reverse complement strand
TTAAGCCCTTCAAGCGGTTATGTTCGTCCACCAACGGCAGTTTCTCTATCTTATGTTGTTTTAATATCTCTTTAGCCCGTTCCAAGGTGGTACCCACCGGCCCAGTAATTAAATTTTCCTTTGTCATTACTTCGCTAATAGGGCGCGAAAAATCTTCTTCAAAACGCAAATCTCGATTGGTAATAATACCCACTAAATGACCTTCAGGATCAACAATGGGCACCCCTGAAATATGATAACGCTCCATAATCTCCAGCGCCGCCAACACTTTATGCTCTGGTGAAAGGTAAATCGGATCTACAATAATACCGCTTTCTGACCGTTTGACCTTGTCCACTTCCTCGGCTTGGCGACTTATGGACATGTTCTTGTGGATAATCCCAATACCGCCTTCTCGTGCTAAAGCAATGGCCAACCGGGCCTCAGTCACTGTGTCCATAGCTGAACTTACCAGGGGGATATTCAAACGGATAGACCGGGTAAATATTGTGCCCACCTGTACTTCACGCGGCAATATATCCGATTGGGCTGGTTCCAGTAATACATCATCAAAAGTTAATCCTTCTTCAATCCAAAGCTGCTCCGTCCCCATATAATTACCTCCTTGCCCTTTGTTAAGCCTAATTTGCACAAACAGGCCCGGCAGCTATTGCTGCACCAAGGCCTGTTTTTAGTAAGTGATGGCTGCTTTTAATCTTCTTCAAAGCCCAGTTCTTTGAGGCGAAAAGAGATTACCATCAGCCGGTCTGCCAAGTGTTCGTTTTCTAAAACTATTTCTGGCGGAACTTTGATATCTACCGGGGCAAAATTCCAAATGGCTTTAATACCTGCGCGCACCATAATATCGGCCACCTCTTGGGCAGCCTCTTTGGGAACGGTAATAATACCGATGGCGATATTTTCCTTTTGGATAAATTGTTCCAGATGATCAATATCCATAATTTCGTTATCGCGCAGTTTAAGGCCAATCAACTTAGGGTTGATATCAAAAACACCTTTTAGTAAAAATCCACGTTTGCTAAAGTTTGGGTAATTGGCTAAGGCTTGGCCTAAATTCCCAGCACCAACAATAACCATATTGTACTCATTTTCTAAGCCTATGATACGGCCAATCTCCTGATATAGATCCTCAACCCGATAACCGTATCCCTGCTGACCAAATTCGCCAAAATGGTTTAAGTCCTGCCGCAGCTGGGAAGCAGAAATTCCCATCATGTCGGCCAAGGTCTGAGACGATACCCGTTCTACTTTATGCTCTACCAGCTCTCCTAGATAGCGGTAATACTTAGGCAGACGCTTGATCACCACCATGGGAACACGTCCCTCTTTGGTATCCCTCATTTTTTGGTCGGCCCCCTTGATTAAATTGCCATGTACTTAAGTTAACCCTAACCGCCAACATTGTCAAGCTCCCGGATGAACAGCTGTTTTTGCCTTTCATATCGCAATTGTCTGTTATTAGCTTATCATGAGGAAGTACCGTTGTAAAGCAGTTATTTAACTAAGTCTTTTTTCTATTCACCACCATTATAACTATAGCCACTCTACGTCTACTA
>JAAYWY010000109.1 GCA_012516165.1 Bacillota bacterium | reverse complement strand
GTGTCTTTAGCAGAAACATCCAGGGCCTTTTTCATGAGATCTACCTTCTCATCTCGTCCCGGAAAGTCCTTCTATCTGCTCTGCCTACTTAAATATTACACTCTCGTTTTTTCTGAGCACCTAATTTGATGGGGATTTGCTAGTGAGATAGGAGATCAACTGGAATATCTAGAAATATGTATAAACCAGTCCACGAAGGGATGAAGTTTATGCTACCGACAGTTGTCTTTATAAGTTATCCCCGTCTGACCCAATATATCAAGGAGCTAAAGATAAGCCTACCCCAGGAAGTCAATTTTACCATGGTGGATTTTACTTTAAATGAAGCCCTGGAAGCTGCTTCTCGCATGGAGAAAGAAGGAACAGTAGATGTCTTCGTGTCTTCTGGAGGAAATGCTAAGTTGTTATCTCAACATCTGAAAACAACACTCGTGGAAGTTGAAGTGACAGGCTTCGATCTTCTGCAAGCACTGCTGAAAGCCAAGGCTCATTCTAGTCATGTAGCTATAGTATCGTGCTTGAAAAGTTTACCACCGATTGAGCCAATTCAAGAAATATTAGCTCTCGATATTGAATCTATAAGTTACGAACAACCACAAGAGGTCGACCCCATTTTAAATAAACTGCGCCAAAAAGGAGTCCATGACATCGTGGGCGGGAGTCTTATTGTGGAAAAAGCAGAGGCAATAGGACTCAGGGGTCACATAATCTACTCCAAAGAGGGTATTTCTCAAGCTTTGTCTACAGCAACACGACTGGCTTTAACTGAACGAGAACACGTGGAACGAGCCCAAGTTATGCAAGCAGTATTTGATTTCGCTCACGGTGGTATTTTGGCTGTAGATAGTAATGGTATAATTACCAATGTAAATAAGAACGCAGCGAACATTGCTGGCAGACAAAAGAAAGACTTGCTAGGACAACCAGCTCATTACTTTTTCCGTAAAAGTAAACTACCAACAGTGTTAACCACTGGTCAGTCGGCGACTGATCAAGTAGAGCAAATAGGTGAGCAAGATGTTCTTGTCAATTGGGCACCTCTTTTGATTAAGGGGTATCCCAACGGGGCAGTCGCCACATTCCAGCCCATTGGCGCGGTCCAAGCATCTGAACAAAAAATTCGTCTTAACTTACATCAGAAAGGGCTTGTGGCAAAAAATACTCTGGATGATATCGCTGGAACCAGTCGAACTATTTTACAGGCCAAAAGCCAAGCTAGACTATTTGCCAGGAGTGAGTCCACAGTACTTATTATTGGGGAAACCGGTACCGGTAAAGAGATCTTTGCTCAAGGTATTCACAATGCCAGTCGTAGAGCGCAGGGTCCTTTTGTGGCAATCAACTGCGCTGCTTTGCCAGAAAACTTATTGGAAAGCGAGTTATTCGGTTACGAAGGAGGAGCATTCACTGGAGCACGAAAGCAGGGAAAACCGGGATTATTTGAGCTCGCCCATGGAGGTACAATCTTTCTAGATGAAATCGCTGAAATGTCGCTCGCAGTGCAGGCACGCTTACTTAGAGTTATAGAAGAACGGGAAGTTATGCGCATTGGAGGAGATAGCATTATTCCTGTAGATGTGCGCATTATTGCCGCCACGAATAAACATCTGCACGAGTTAGTGCAAAAGGGACAATTTCGCGAGGACTTATTCTATCGTTTGTGTGTCTTGCTACTTCTTCTACCGCCTCTACGGGAAAGGCCGGAGGATGTCCCCATTTTGTTAAAATGCTTTCTACGGGATCTGGATTGCATGTTGCCACAGTTTGTACTGACAGACATCATAAAACATCAGCAACTTAAAACTTCTCAATGGCCCGGTAATATACGGGAATTACGTAATTTCGCCGAAAGGTTGACCACTTTAGCTTCCATGACCCACAATCCCAGTGAATTAGTTTCCCTAGCCTTAACAACATACACCTCCACTCCAGAAGAGCCCAACTGTAAAGAGGAAATCTTTCAGGCTCTCCATGCAACTGGTGGAAATAGAAAGGAAGCAGCTAAGTTATTAGGAATCAGGCGTACAACGCTCTGGCGCCAAATGAAGAAATGGGAACTAGATTACGATGAAACAATGAAACAACAATGAAACAAGATGGAACAGTTAGTTAAACATATCCGACCTACAAATTGAAAAATATGGACCTCGGGCGGGCTAAAGCCCGCTTTTCCTTTTGGCATAAATTATGCAGTAACTAATAGGTGCAAGCAATATATCTACAGTTAGGCTATGACGGGGTGATAAATAATGAATGCTGTATAACCTATTTAGCCTTAATTCACTTATTTAGGTTTAGGCTACAAAAATCAAAGTAAATAGGAAAGGAGTGTTGAAGTTGGATTTAATCGCTTTAATTTTATTCATTGTAGTTATTGCCGTGTCCTTTTTTAGGAAATCCAACGCTGGGATTTTAGCTTTTGCTATTGGAGCTATTGCTGTGCGTATATTCTCTTTAACCGATAAAGACCTCCTTGGAGCAATTAGCACCTCTATGTTTACCATATTGGTTGGAATTACCTTACTGTTTGCAGCAATCAACTCCACAGGCGCCTTGGAGCTCCTGGCCAAAAAGATTGTTGCATTGGCCGGTGATCGTGTTTGGATCATTCCAATTGCTATTTACGCTGCTGGTTTTACTATTGCTGGCATTGGACCTGGTGCGATTCCTGCGCTGGCGATTATCCCGGGATTAGCGGTTTCTGTGGCTGTAGCAGTAGGATATGATCCTCTCATGTTGGCTTTGATTGGCGAGTGTGGACTAATGGCTGGTCGTATGACGCCAATTACACCAGAAGGTGCCCTTATCACAGAAGTAGCTGCTAGCGCCGGAATAGAAAACGTAATGCCAGCGATCCTGGTATCCAAGACGCTTGTGACAATTATATTTTCTGTAGTGCTATTTATTATCTTCAAAGGGTACAAACTCACCAAACCTCAAAATAAAATGGATTTCAAATCGCTGGAAAAATTCAACGGAAAGCAACTCATTGCGTTGTCTTCAATTGTCGTTCTGATGATCCTGCTCATTTTCTTCAAGGTCAACATTGGCCTGGCAGCCTTTATTTCCGCAGCCGCTCTTTTTATAATTGGCGTTGCGGACGACGGGGCCTGCATTAAGGCAATGCCCTGGAGTACAATCGTGATGGTTATGGGCATGGGAACTTTGCTAAGCATTGTTGACACTGTGGGCGGAATTGATTTAATGAGCACTGCTTTATCTTCCATTATGAGCGCCTCAACTGCTGCCCCAATTATGGGTATTTCTGCAGGTTTACTAAGCATGGTTAGCTCGGCTCTGGGTGTTGTTTATCCAACAATGATGCCAATGTGTGCTAGTATTGCCAATCAGTTGGGTAATGTGCATCCTGTTGCATTAATGGCAGCTGTAGGAGCAGGTGGTTCTCTCTCTGGGATTACTCCCTTATCTACCGGCGGTGCACTGGCCCTGGCAGCTTTGGGGTCAAATTTAAAGGATTTTGACAAGGATAAAGAAAGCAAGGCCTTTGTTCAGCTTTTTATTATAGCAGGTATTGGGCTATTGATAACTGCCATTGTCTCAGCACTATTCTTTAATTTTATTGCCAACACAATCATGGGCTAATTCCAATCACAAAAATAGCGATGCTGACCCCATGGACTACGCAGTAATAGAGTATGGTGTTTTACAACACCCAGGGACAGAAACACAAGGAAAGGGGGTGTTAAAGGATAAGAAGAGAACTTGGTTATGCTGAAACGCAGCAGTCACATGTGGGGTACCCTAGCAGTTTGTAAGATGATCTGTGGGCTTTGGAGAAAAGTCTCTTAGGTTAAATCTTGCCACGCAATTAGAAGGAGGTCAAATTGGTGAAACAAAGTATGAAACCATTGCTTCAGGACGGTAAATGCCATATACTCCCCGGTGTCTATGACGCTCTGTTGGCTAAAATTTGTGAAAAAATCGGCTTTAAGGCACTTGTGATGGGTGGCTACGGTGTAGCGGCTAGTCTCTTGGGCGAACCTGATGTAGGATATCTGAGTATGACAGAGATGGCCACACGATTGGGCCAGATTTGTGATGCAGTAGATATACCTGTTTTAGCCGATGGTGATACAGGGTATGGTAATCCGCTTAGTGTACAGCGTACAGTACGGGAGTTTGAAAAAGCTGGGGCCGCCGCTATGTTTATAGAGGACCAGGAATGGCCCAAACGCTGTGGCCACATGGAAGGGAAACGAGTAATACCGATGGAAGAGCATGTGCAAAAAATCCGGGCTGCCGTTGATGCCCGCCAAAACCCAGAATTCCTGATAATGTCCCGTACTGATGCCCGAGCAGTGAATGGCTTAGATGATGCCATTGAGCGCTCTTTGGCTTATAAAGAAGCCGGTGCTGACATTGTCTTTGTGGAAGCACCGCAAAGTGTAGACGAGCTAAAGGAGGTTGCCTCGCGTATCAAAGGGGTACCCTTGACAGCCAATATGATTGAACACGGTCGCACTCCCATTCTCACACCCGATGAACTGGCCGACCTCGGCTACAGCATAGTTTTTTGGCCCTGCACAGCCCCTTATTTGGTAGCCAAAGCAGCATTTACAGTGTTTGGTGAACTATATGAGAAAGGTACCACCGAGGGGGTAATGGACCACTTGATACCCTTCCCAGAGTTCAACTCGCTTATAGGGCTGGATCATTACCGGGAATTAGAACAACGTTATAGTACAGGCAGTTGTAAATAACAAAGTCCTCTATCTGCCAATGGTATATGAAAAATAATAGGTGACATTTGGCGATATTAATATCGCCAAATGTCACCTATTTTTATCAGCACCTTTCATCATGCAAAAACCCAAACAATCTAAAATCACCTAAATATCAATACACGAGGGGACTTTGGTTACTGTGTGATGTTTAGAATTATTTGGCATGCATATTGCATTTTAATTTTAAGTGAAGGTGGTGGTATCAAAAAACATAGGAAAAAACAGGGTGCCATTTTTATAAAGTAGAGGAGTGTCATAATTGAAAAAACATGTTGTTATCTCTCCAACATCTTGCATGGGCCTTGTTGGGATCCATGAACAGGCTTACAAAAAAGCGCTCACCTTTGATCCCGATGCAATTGCCGTTGATGCTGGTTCCCTTGATCCAGGACCCTATTATTTAGGAGCAGGACTGCCACATGTTCCAAGATACAAAATGAAAGAAGATTGCCGCATTATGATGGAAGGGCTCCTAACAAATAAGACAACCATGATTATGGGAAGCGCAGGAGGATCGGGAGGACACAAACATATCAAATGGCATCTCGATATCATGAATGAAGTAGCTAAAGAAATGGGCAAAACGTTTAAAGTTGCCGTTGTAGATACAACTTTAGATAAGGAGTATCTGAAACAAAGAGTTCGGAAAGAGAGAATTGAAGGTTGTCAACACGACAGCGTCCTCACCGAAGAAGCTATCGATAATGCGACAGAAATAGTAGCCCAGGTAGGAACAGAAGCACTCATCAAAGCTCTCGACATGAATCCCGATATTGTTTTAGCAGGCCGGGCCTGTGACAATGCCTGCTTTGCCGCCGATGCTGTGCGTAAAGGTTTTAATAAAGGGCTAGCATTGCACCTAGGCAAAATTGTGGAGTGTGGTTCAGCATGCGGTATACAACTTCCAAACTCCAAAATTATGCGAACCCCCATGGTAGCAACCCTTTACGACGATTACTTTACAGTAGAACCAGCAACTTCAGATTGGATTTGCACAGTGAGATCCGTTACCGGACATGAACTTTATGAACGAACCGATCCCCATGTTCAAGCTGAGCCCGGAGGAATTCTCGACATGTCCAAAGTGGAAATTACTCAATACAATGAAAGAAGTGTAAAAGTATCAGGGTCACTTTGGAGGGATGATCCTCAGTCGTACAAAGTTAAATTAGAAGGTGCTGAAAAGGTCGGACATCGCTGCTTGTTCATTACCGGTGCAAGAGACCCTAACTTTATTCGTAACATTGATTGGGTTATCAATTTCACCAAGCAAAGAATTATTGATGAGTTTTCTCCTAAAGGGTTGGTAGAAGGAAAAGACTATTACGTAATCTTCCGTGTTTATGGTCGTGACGCTGTGATGGGTGATTTGGAGACCAAGAAGCCTCAATCTCCTCATGAATTGGGAGTTGTTATGGAAGTAATCGGAAAAACCCAGGAGTTAGCCCATGAAATTAGTTATTTCGGTAAATACGGCATGGTCTGGTGTAACTATCCCGGAAGAACAACTGTTTCCGGTAACGTAGGCTATACTTTTTCACCGAGCATTCTAGATGCAGGAGAAGCATACCGGCTAAACGTACATCATCTGCTACCCATTGACAAAGACCAGTCTTTATTCAATGTCAAAATAGTGGAGGTAGGAAAATAATGAAAATAAGTGAACTTGCTCCGGTAATCCGATCCAAAAATGCAGGTCCTTACTGGTTTACCGTCGACATAATCTTTGATAGCTTAGCTATTTATAATGCAGTTAAAAAATCAAATGCCATAAATAGGGAGGTGATTGCCAAATTATATAACAATCGTGATTTAACTGATGTCTCCGATGTTATTTATTTCGATGCCGGCAGAGCTATTAAATTTAATATCCGACGTCCTCACTCATCTGGCAGCCCTTATGACACAGATGTTCTTGGTATGCAACAGCATGCACCTGTATTGGAAATCGATGTTCCTCTTCATAGCATCTTTACTCAGCTCCAAGTATAAAGCATAAATCCAGCATTAAGCTTAGAGTCCATTTGTGTCCGCCAGCCAGATCCATTTTCACGCACTCCTATTTATCCCCAATCAAAACCTCTCGTAATTTCCCCATGGTTAATTGTCCCATGTATGATAGACGCAAATAAGTTTCCTTAACCTACACAGCCCAAGGATCTGGCTTCCTCTTTTTTAGTGGTTTAGTTACTGTTTTTTGGTCCAAAAAATATCTAGCAATTGGTATGAAAAGCTAATGTCGAGGAAGCTTGGCTATGCTATATGCCATAGCAGTAGTGGGATGTATCAAAAAATGGAAGGGGACTATTTTAAGATGCCTACTAGTTTTATTTCCCTTATTATTTTGATGGCATTTATCCTCATTTGTTTCTTAGTGATCAAGAGGCCAATTTATGAAATCATGGTTTTGGGGTACATTGTCACTATTATATGCACCGGACGATACGATGTCTTCTGGAAAAACCTGATTAAACCCTCTACTAATTCACTATTTTTTGCTGTGGTTGCTTTCTTACTTTTAGCTCATATTCTGGATGAAACCGGGGTTATCCAACAGGTAATTGATATTGTTCTTTCGTTTGTCGGTCGGTTCCCAGGAGGGGCCGGATATGTGGCTGTTGCCATCTCAACTTTTATGTCAGCCTTATCAGGTACAGGCCCTGGAAATGTGGCGGCAACAGGTGTATTTACCATTCCTGCCATGAAAAAAACCGGCTTTCCAGCAGAACTAGCAGCTAATATCGAAACAAGCGCTAGTTCTTTAGGTCCTATGATCCCACCCTCTGGCACTATTTTGTTAGCCTATGGAATTCTAAATGAATTTCTCCCAGAGTCGCAACAGATTCCCATGTCTAGATTCTGGATGATAGTTTGGGGCGTAGGGCTTTGGTATATTTTACAGCGTGTCATAACGACTTGGCTCTACTGCAGACATTACAAGGTACAGCCAATGCCTAAAGAAGATATTAAGCCTCTCAGTGAATCATTGAGGACTGGTTGGGCAGCTGCTTTACTCCCAATTATTATTCTTGCTCCTTTTGTGATAGACGCCGTCATGAAACCTACATTGACTAACTTAGTAACCAGCGCTGGAGCCAAGGCTTTCTCCGATACACTATTGATATTTACGCCTGGAGTAGCTGTAGTCTACTGTATGTTAATTAGTAGGACCAGTGTTAAGAAAATATTTGATATTCTGAAGGACAGCTTTTCAAGTATTGTTCCTGTAGCAGCAACTGTATATTTTTCATATTCTATCGCCTATGTCTTTGGCGACATAGGGATGGATAAAGCGCTAGCTGAAGTGGTTACATCGTTCCAGCTTCCAAAAATAGCCCTGATCTTTGTTACGATCCTATTCTTTGCTATTATCGCTACAATTTTACCTGGTTCAGGTTCATTAGCAATCTTCGGTGGTAGCTTTTTGGCTATTTTTGCCAAAGCCGGCGTAGACCCCATTCTAATTGCTGCCGTTTTGCCAGCATTAACTGGGGCTTTATCCGGAATGGTTCCCCCTGTTGCTGTTGCCCTCTATACAGCTGTGGGTATTGCTCAGTCAGATATTGGCAAAACCATAAACATGTCTCTAGTCTGGACAGGAGCACACCTATTAGTAACCACAATGATTATGTTAGGGCTGTTACCGATATTAGGTTTATAGGAGGTTATAACATGAGTTTCAAAAAAGTCCTGATTACTATATTTGCAATTTGTATGGCCATCAGCCTTTTTGGCGGTTTTACGATTTTTGCAATGCACATCATTGGGCTTATTATTGGTGCAGAGCAAGGAGCTGCCATAATGACCTTTGCATCAGGTGAGATCAGCGACCTACTCATTCAAGTTTCGAGCATTGGGATTGTTGTTGGATTGATACTGCTTTATCTTACCGATACCCACACTTTGACTTATCATAGCGAGAAAAAATAATAGCCCTAGTTTCGCCCAGATACGATCGTTTATGGGCTTGCTCTGTTGAGCCTTTTGCTAAATAGCAAATACCACAAGTAATAAAATATCAAGCTCTATCAAAACCTAGAAATCAATAAAACTAATGCTGTTTACTATATAATTAGAATAATTAGACTATAGCTTGAAAAAATACGCCTTTATTAAAACTCTTTTTTGCAGTTTGTCAAGGAAAAGCAGGGGTTCTTGGAGAATATATAACTGGAATTTATGCAAAAGGCTCAGCTAAAAACTCTACGAATTGCTTTTTGAATAATAAGTTGTAGCCAGAAGGAACTATGGTATCATCAGAAACAAATATATGGCTTTTGTTTCTAAATGGAATTAATGCCTGGTAAAAACACCACCCAAGGGCAATAGGAGATGAATACAACAAATTGCCAATGCAAACATTAAGTTCTGTTCATTTATTATCTATGGCAGCCGTCTTGCTGCTGGTTACCGCCGTCGGCATCTACTCAGGATGTAAGATAAAATCCGCTGCTGATTTTGCCACCGGCGGCCGAAGCGCCGGAGCTGTTTTGGTAGCGGCAACTATTATGGGAACATTGGTGGGCGGAGCGTCTACTATTGGTACAGCTCAATTGGCGTTTCGTTACGGTTTTTCCGCCTGGTGGTTTACCTTAGGCGGCGGAATCGCCTGTTTAATTTTGGGGCTTGGTCTCGCTAAACCCCTTTGGGAAACCAAATACGAAACAATACCGGAGCTTTTAGGCGCAGCTTACGGCGGACATACAGCAGTGGCTGCCAGTGTTTTTTCTTCGGTTGGTACTTTCCTCAATTTGGTAGCACAACTGTTGGCTGCCGTTGCTTTGCTAACTTCCATGCTGGCCATGCCTTCTTGGCTGGCCGCTACTATTGCTGGTGCTCTTATGGCCGCCTATGTAGTATTCGGTGGTGTTTGGGGAGCCGGTCTGGTTGGGTTTACTAAGCTGGTACTGCTTTACGGCAGCTTATTTGTTACTGGCATTACAGCCTATACCCTAACCGGGGGCTGGGCAGCCCTGCACACCACTTTCCCCAGCTTCCCTTGGTTTAGCCTGCTGGGTCGTGGGGCCAGCACTGACTTGGCAGCCTGTTTTTCTTTGATAGTCGGTGTGCTGTCCACCCAAACGTATATTCAGGCCATCTTTTCCGGGCGCAACGTGAAAGCAGCCCGGCAAGGAGCTTTGCTATCGGCTTTTCTCATTCCCCCAGCCGGAATTCCCGGTATACTGGTGGGGCTGTTTATGCGGGCCAATTTCCCGGACCTGGATCCAGGGCAGGCTTTGCCGGTGTTTATTCTGCGCTTCCTGCCGCCATGGTTGGCTGGAGTAGCATTGGCAACGCTTCTAGTGGCCGTAGTGGGAACAGGAGCCGGCCTGGCCTTGGGCATCAGCACCATGGTCACTAAGGATATTTATCAACGATATTTTGCCAGCCAAAGCTCTGCCCAGCGAAATCTCCTGGTAGCGCGCCTGGTTATCTTGGTTGTGATAGCCTTGAGCGTAGCTATTGTTCTAAATGGCAATCTCGGTAGCCTTATCTTAGAGTGGACCTATCTTTCCATGGGACTTAGGGGAGCCACCATTTGCTTTCCCCTGCTAGCAGCTTTATTTCTACCAGGCAAGATCAATCCCACTGCCGGTCGCTGGGCCGTGGTGTTCGGGCCACTGGCAGCTATCATATGGCAACTGACCGGGGCTGCTCTTGATCCCTTGTACCCTGGCTTGTTGGTGAGTCTCGTGATTCTAGGGTGGGGCTTACGATAAACATACCTATTACCAGATACAGCGCCCTTAGTACCGTAACCACAAAAACATAGGAGGAAAAACCATGCTTATCTGCCCAGCATGCCAAGCTGTTTACTCCCCTGACGAACCGCGCTGGCGCTGCCATTGCGGTAGTTATCTAGATCTTTCTCAGCCCGCGGTTTTTGACCAAGGCAGCATTGTAAAAAACGACTACTCCTTATGGCGCTACCGCCATGTATTGCCGCTCCCAAAAGCAGCGCTGCCGGTTACCCTGGGAGAAGGGCTAACACCACTGGTACCCGTAGACTGGAGCGGTAGAAAAATCCTGTTCAAGTTGGATTATCTGTGCCCCAGCAGTTCGTTCAAAGACCGCGGCACCTCTGTCCTGGTATCGCAACTTAAAGCTTGGGGCGTAGATAATGTAGTGGAAGATTCTTCCGGTAATGCTGGTGCTTCCTTGGCCACCTATGCCGCCCGGGCAGGAATTAAAAGCACCATTTATGTCCCAGCCAGTGCCAGCCGCGGTAAGCTGGTGCAAGTAGCTCTAAGCGGTGCTAAGCTGGTAGCTGTACCCGGCAGCCGGGAGGAAACTACTAAAGCTGTACTCGCTGCTGCAGAAAGAACGTTTTACGCCAGCCATAACCTAAGCCCGTTTTTCATCGCTGGAGTAGCTACCTTAGCCTATGAACTAGTGGAGCAACTAAACTGGGAAGCACCGGAAGCAGTAATTATACCGG
>JAAYWY010000108.1 GCA_012516165.1 Bacillota bacterium | reverse complement strand
CGGTGTTTCCTGAGCCCGACGCTGTGCCTAAGATGGTGCAGCAGTTGAAAACAACGGATGAGGTGCTGGATCTGGCCATTCAGGCCGAAAAAGATTCGATCCGATACTATGAGAAGCTGGCTCAAGAAACTCGCTTAGCTAAGACACGTGAGGTAGCCCAGAGGTTGATCAAGGAAGAAAAGACCCATATTGAAGCCCTGCAGAATATGCGTGATGCCTAAGCGAAACCAAGGGTTAATGTAGCCATAAACTAGATACAGTAAAAGATGCTGTCCCAAAGCATAGCTTAAGGGACAGCATCTTTTTTGAGGAGTCAACTTAGTTCTGGATACGGACAGATGATCCAGCAGCTTGGGCTGGGTAGGACTCCAGCATAGGGCCTGAAAGCTCGACGGTTACCTTTTGGCCGATTTTCAGGTCAGAGACTTCGCCAGATTGTTCGATTGCTATCTGGGTGTCCTCATCTATGGTGATCCAAACGAGAAGTGGCTCATCGTTTGACATGGGGGCACCTTCTAAAAGAAAACGAGTCTTGTCACCGGGTTCTATTTTTTTGACGGTGCCGGTGAGGCTAGGAAGTGGGATATCAGGTTTGGAAACTGATGGGAGATGCTTTTCCGAAATTTGGGCGATGAACCAGCTGTCTTCATATTGTTTTATTAAAAGAGTAGCCATGGTGGAACCGGCATCCCCAGTGGAAGTCTTAAGTATCAACTGTACCTGGTACTCCCAGCTCCCGTCAGCTGTTTCGGTTTTGCTTGTAATGTTATAACTTTCGACCCACGGGCTGGACACGCCTGTTACCCAACCTATGGACTCATATCCGGCCTGTTTTTGTTCTTGTAGTTCCGGCGACAATACAGCAAATTGAAGAGCTCCGTTACGCATCTTTACACCTTCAGCCCAGGTTTTGGCTGCTTCTTCAGGGGTTTTTGGCGCCAGTGCTTGTTGCAGTAAGCTAATCTGACGTTGGAGGGAAGTTTGGGGCGAGGTAGATTGTGGGGCATCAATTTTTACGCTCCGGGTTTTTTCATCCCAGTCAACGTTGGCTCCCAGTGACTGTGCCACCCAGCGAATGGGAACTAGCACCCGGCCGTTGTTAACCTGGGGTGAGACATCGGTATCTACTGCTGTACCATTGACGAGAAGTCTAATAGGCGAGGCAGCCCAGACCTGAGCCGTAAGAGCGGCCAATAGGACCAGCACTACTATTGCTACGGACCATCGTTTCATGTAGAATCATCCTCCCATTGTTATGTAACTCTAGAAACATGTCCGCCTTTACCTAAACCGGTCGCCGTAAACAGCCTCCTTTCTTGGTGTGGTTACTGGTATAGACGTTATGCTCTATAATTTGTTCCTAAAAACTTGCATATGACGTTACGTCACCCTTTACAATAGAAAACGAAAGGGGGGAAACACCTTGGATCAATCCTTTTACCAGACCGGGCAGTTTGCCAAATTAGCCGGTGTTAGTGTCCGAACGCTGCGTTACTACGATCAAGTGGGTCTGCTGAAGCCAACTGCTTATTCACCGGCGGGCCATCGCTTGTATACAGACCAAGATCTTTTACAGCTACAGCGGATTTTGGCGCTTAAGTTTTTGGGATTTCCCTTGGCTAAGATTCATGATTTACTAAAGGCTGGGCCAGCAGATCCAACTGAATCACTACAGTTGCAAAAGGAAATGATGGTAAAAAAGCGTCGGCATCTGGACAAAGTAATCATAGCTATTGAGCAGGCTCAAGCTATTTTTCGCCAGCAATCTGAACCGGACTGGAATTCATTGTTGGAGGTGATCCGGGTGGTGCAAATGGAACGCGATTTGTGGAAGAAGTATTATTCAAAAGATGCCATCAAGAAGCTGGAGGAGCGCCAGAAAAATTATACCGAGGCTGACGCTCTGCGAGATGCCAAGCGTTGGGAAGCGGTTCTGAAAGGTTTCAAACAGGCTTTTAAGCAGGGATTGGATCCGGCTTCAAAGGAAGTTCAAGCCTTGGCCGAACAGCACCAGGAATTAATAAAGGGTTTTACCCAGGGCGACCCTGAAATTGCTCAAGGACTGGAAAAATTGTATAGTGCTCCTGATACACCCTTTCCTAGCCCTTACAGCAGTAAAGAGGAAGGGGAGTATGTAGAGGGGGCCCTTGCCATTTACAATCAGCAGCCCAAGTAAGTTGTTGTTCATTGGGGCACGGGCCGGGACAGAGCCCGGAGCCTGGCCCCAACGTGCGGGCCTGTGTAATTTAGGCCTTTGCGTAGGAGTGGGCCACTGTGCCCACCTGTAATGCAGAACAGGGTAGGAATTTATCCGCGCAGGGCCTGTAATTCCCGGCTTATTTGAATAAACTCTTGTGTTAACTGTTCTTTTTCATCCGGGAGAGGATCGGCCAGGGCAGCCGAGAGTTGGGCCAGGCGAGTTTCTAAAAGTAAGCGCTGAGAAGCGATATCAGCTTTCTCCCGGCTAGTGCGTGACTGCTGAAACTGTTCATACCCTCCGAAAAAGACTTCGAGATGGCCGTTGTGTAATGAAAATACTCTGTTGGCCAGGCGCCTTAGAAGATAGCGATCGTGGGAAACCACAAGTAAGGTACCGGTGTAAGATTCCAGAGTGTCTTCGACTCGTTCGCGAGAGGGGATATCCAGCCCGTTGGTAGGTTCGTCTAATACCAATAGATCGGGAGCGCTAAGGATAATCTTGGCGATGGCTAGGCGCACTTTTTCGCCTCCTGAAAGAACGGCCACTTTTTTATATACAGTGTCGCCAGAGAAAAGTAGGCAGGCTAAAAGTGTGCGGGCGTAGGCTTGGTCCGGGGCCCGGTTACCGCCGGTAGCTTCCTCCAGGACTGTATTGGAGGGATCCAAATGTTCCAGTTCTTGGGTCATGTAGGAGACGTTTACCGGAGCCCGATAGACAGTTCCCTCGGTAGGTTCTAATTGTCCGAGAAGAAGCTGGAGAAGGGTTGTTTTGCCAGAGCCATTAGGACCGATCAGGGCTACCCGGTCACCCCGCTGAATAAAAAAGTCAATATGGCGAAACAGCCAATGCTGTTGGTCAAAAGTAAAGCCAAGGTTTTGAGCCAGGATCAGATTGCGTCCTACCTTGCCTGTGTTATCGAGACTTAGGTTAATGGTGGCTGCTTCTCGCGGTTTTTCTTTTTCTATTTTCTTCAGTCGGCGCTCCATGACTTTGGCAGTGCGCATATGGGCTTTGGCTTTACTTCGATACTCGTATTTTTTTATCTTTAGTTCCCGCGGCAGCTTCTTGTGCATGTTATGGGCCGCCACTGCCCACTGGGTCTGGCGTCTAATGGACTCTTCTAACCGTTTCTTTTCTTTTACATATTGCCGGTACTCTAAGAGGGCCCGTTCTTGTTCGGCCCGTTTTTGCTTAGCATAAGCAGTGTAGTTACCGGAATAGCTTTGCACCTGGCCGTGCTCCATTTCCAGTATACGGTCTGTGACTTTGTCTAGGAAATAGCGATCGTGGCTAACCATAAGCACAGTTCCTCGATAGTGAGACAAAACATTCTCTAGCCACTCAAGTCCT
>JAAYWY010000288.1 GCA_012516165.1 Bacillota bacterium | reverse complement strand
GGTCTTATCGCCATCAATAAAGTCAATACGATCACCTTTACTAAGTTCGTTAAGCCGATTGAAATGCCGACCGTAAGTGCGCATACGATGGCCTGCAATTACATAGTTTCCCACTTCTCCCGGGCCAGCTGTACCAGCCACATGGGCTACCGAAATATTTAAATTTTCCTTGGTATCTGCTTTCAGCACCGGTATTTTGAGCCCAATCTTGTCGATAACAAGGATCCCTTCCATGTTTCCCTGGATGTATTTTTCCTGCGCTGGATCTGGACGGTATGCGGGCGTTGGGGTAGGGACCGCTGCTTCCTGTTGCCCCAGGCCCTTGTCTCGGTCCACCGCCGCCACCGGGACAGCCTTCGATTGGCTCTCTACCCACGCCGTGATAAGCTGCTGCTGGCAGTAATCAAAGTACCTTTCTCGCAAGGTGGGGTAAGCCAGTAAACCAAGTCCTAGTACAATAAGAACTGCCGCCAACAATCGCCGCATGGTATCCATCCCCTTCTAGGGTTGTAGCGTAAGCCAGCGTGGATTACGTTTTCGGGAGGGGACAAAGCCCCTCCCCTACAAGTGGAGCTGAGCTTGCATCCGCAGGATGGCCCTTGGCGCCTGTCCGTTCCCCATTCTACCGTTCAGTGCAGAAACGGTCATGCCAGGGCCTGTGGGTTATATTTTTCGGGAGGGGACAAAGCCCCTCCCCTACTAGTGGCCCTGCCTAAGACTGCAGCCTTTGAATAAGGGCAACCCTCTGTGACTGCTTTTGCTCCTTGTAGGGCGGACCGGTAAAAACCGGGTCCTACACCAGGATAGGTGCTCTAACGCCTCTTATCTACCGGCGTTTGCGCGTACAAGCCAACTGCGATCCAGCCAGCAGCGCCAATCCCCCCAACAGGTAGTAAAGGTAGGGCAAATCTTCGCCGGTCTTAGGCATGGTAAGTGGTATACCCGTTGGCACTGGCTCAGGCGGCACTTCTAGTAACAATGGTGGTTCTACCGGTACCTCGGGCGGGATCTTTGGGATACCTGTCGGTGGCACCTCTGGTGGAACCTCTATTTCTTCGGGCGGGCGAGGCTTCCCACCGCCTCCGCCGCCTTCTCCACCGCCGCCTCCGCCACCTCCGCCACCGCTGGTTTGAGCCGTAAACACCCACTTGACACTGGCACTCTTCCCTTGGAATTCGTTTCCCGTTTCGGGACCGGGAAGATGCACTGTCGCCACCAGCTCCCCACTTTCACCAGGCCGAAAGCGGCCCAAGGAGATGGTATCACCGGCAAAACCGGCCACCGGTCCCTGGTACAATTTTTCCCCGCGTAAGGTGACTGTAAGCTCCAATTGTTCCAATAAACTAGGTTTCTGGGCTGTTGGATCTTCGGCCCTAAGCCAAAGATCGTACCATCGGGAATAGTCATTTCTGATCTTAAGGGTTGACTGCCTGGTATCCCCCGGATTCATGTTCCCCAGGTCCAACAGCTTTTTGTCCGGCGGCACCAGCACCAAGCCCGCCGCTTCGCCCACTAGCTCCAGATCTGCCGACTGGGCCCAAGCTGGTACCGCCATTAGCAATAACATCATTGCTGTGGCCACTGTCACTGTAATCTTCGTTCTTGTTCTCAAACGGCTACCCTCCTTTCCTCCAGGGGGTAGATGGTTTTTTGGGGCCGGGCCCCGGTCCCGGCCCAGATTTACGTTATTGACTGACCGGATGCCAAG
>JAAYWY010000107.1 GCA_012516165.1 Bacillota bacterium | reverse complement strand
TGCAAGAGCTACTTAAAGCACAAGGGTTATTTACATGTACCCCTGATGGGAACTTTGGGCCGCATACCGAGGATAGTGTACGCCTATTCCAAAATAGAGTGGGGTTAACTGCAGATGCGGTGGTGGGACCGGACACGTGGGCAGCGCTGAACAATCAGCCATATGTTGTACGTTATGATGATACTTTTGCTCTTTTAGCCGAGCGGTTTGGCACCACCGTTCAGGCCTGGCAGGAAGCCAATCCCGAGGTTAAGCCAGATAATTTGTCAGTAGGTATGTCTTTAAAGATGCCAACATTGCCACTTCGGCCTGCTAAAACACCGTCCCGTGGCGGCGAACGACCAGCAGCAAATGGCCGATTGGTTAGTTGGTCAGAAGCCAATCGCGAATTTGCTAATAAAAGCAAAGCCCAGGTTACTGATATCGATACAGGGCTTTGTTTTTGGGTGCGCCGAAGGGGAGGATACAACCATGCTGATGTGGAGCCATTAACAGCTGCTGATACCAAGGTGCTGCGCCAGATTTATGGTACCTGGAGTTGGGAACGCCGGGCAGTGGTGGTGGATTATGGCAGCGGTCCAGTGGCAGCGTCTATGAATGGCATGCCCCATGGGGGAGACTCCTTATCAGGCAACAATTTTCCAGGTCATATTTGCTTTCACTTTGTGGGGAGCAAGACCCATGGTAGCAACCGAGTGGATCCAGACCACCAAGCTATGATTAGGAAAGCAGCTGGAAATTAACTTAAGTATAGACAACAAGAGAAGATGGGGGGAATAGCTGCAGGGTTACCACTATCTTAAGTAGATGGTGAACCCGGCAGCTATTATTTTTTGCCATAAAGTCCTACTTGCTGCCTGTTAGGCAGGAAATTAACAGGTAATGTCGAAATGGAAACAAGGTACGCCTAACATATTTTTTCTCTGCTGGCCAAGACTAGCGATAAAAGGCCTGCAGTATAATTAGCCTCCCAGAGCATGGTCCTGCTAAGGTAGGACAAGATCAGCATGAAAGGAGCGAAACTGGCAGGGGGGTAGCTTTGGAATGCCAAGGCGAATATAGCCAGGAAAAAGCATGAATGTAATGGAGCGGATTTACCAAGGGGCAAGTCGTTTGGGGAAGACTATTACTCTCCCCGAAGGCAGCGATGAGCGGGTAGCAAAAGCAGCTGCCATCGCCCAAGAAAAAGGTCTAGCCCGTCCAGTACTTATCGGTAAGAAAGACGAGATTGAGGCAGTGCTAACTAAGGTAGGAGTGTCAGAAAAGGTAGAAATTATCGACCCCGAACAGGCAGACCAGGCTGAAGATTATGCAGCTTCTTTGTATGAGTTACGCAAGAAAAAAGGCCTAAGCTTAGATGATGCTAAAGCTTTAGTATGCGATCCCATGTACTTTGCTGCCATGATGGTAAAGAAAGGTGATGCCGACGGTTATGTGGCTGGAGCAGTGAATACAACCGCCAATACTTTCCGCCCAGCCCTGCAAATTATTAAAACGGCGCCGGGTATACCTTTGGTGTCCAGCGCTTTTATTATGGTGGTACCTGATTGTTCACTAGGCGAAAATGGTGTCTTTGTAATGGCTGATTGCGCTCTTAATCCTAATCCCACCGCCGAAGAGTTGGCAGCTATTGCGGTAGCGTCAGCACAGACAGCACGGGTTTTGGCTGGTATTGAGCCACGAGTAGCTATGCTGTCCTTTTCTACCAAAGGCAGTGCCCAGCACGAACTGGTGGACAAGGTGGTCCAGGCTACGCAAAAAGCTCATGAAATGGCACCTGACCTGTTGTTAGACGGTGAGCTGCAGTTAGACGCGGCCATTGTTCCCGAAGTAGGACAGAAAAAAGCAGCGGGCAGTCCGGTGGCCGGAAAAGCCAATGTGTTAATATTCCCTGATTTACAGGCGGCTAATATTGGCTATAAATTGGTACAACGTTTGGCTAAGGCTGAGGCTATCGGCCCTATTTCTCAAGGCATGGCACTGCCAGTAAATGACTTATCTCGTGGGGCTAGCGTGGAAGATATTGTAAATGTAATAGCCATTACTGCACTACAGGGTGCGTAAGCTACTTATCTTATATGGAAAGGGTGTGGCTTTATGAAAGTCCTAGTTATTAACTGTGGCAGTTCGTCTTTGAAATATCAGCTTATAGATACTGCCGGAGAGCAAGTGCTGGCTAAGGGGCTAGTAGAACGAATCGGTATTGAAGGGTCACTTATTACTCATCGGGCTCGTGGCCAAAAAGTTCAGCAACAAACTGAGATCCCTGATCATAAAGTGGCCATTAAATTGGTAGTGGATGCTTTGCTAAGTCCTGATCATGGGGCTCTAAAAAGCTTAGATGAGATTGCCGCTGTGGGTCATCGGGTGGTACACGGTGGTGAAAAATTTGCCGATTCAGTGATCATAAACGATGAAGTCATGACTACTCTGAGTGACTGTGCTGATTTAGCTCCCCTTCATAACCCAGCCAACATTATTGGTATTAAGGCTTGCCAAGGACTACTTCCGAATGTGCCCCAGGTGGCAGTATTCGATACTGCTTTTCATCAAACTATGCCTCCTCAAGCTTATATTTATGGGTTACCTTATGAGTATTATGAGCAGTATGGTATCCGCCGTTATGGTTTTCATGGAACTTCCCACAAATATGTATCACAGCGGGCAGCTAAACTGCTAGGGCGTCCGCTGGCGGATCTCAAGCTGGTTACTTGTCATTTAGGTAATGGATCGAGCATTACTGCGGTCAAAGACGGCCAATCCATAGATACTTCTCTTGGCTTTGGTACGATTTCCGGGACTATTATGGGTACTCGCTCAGGTGATGTGGACCCAGCAGCTATTCCTTATATCATGGAGCAGGCAGGTTTGTCAGCAGCTGAGATGAATGATATCCTGTATAAGAAGAGTGGTCTACTTGGTATCTCGGGGATCTCTTCCGACGCTCGTGATGTGGAAGAAGCTGCTAACAATGGGAACCAGCGGGCTCGGTTAGCACTGGATATACTCTGTTATCTCACACGTAAATATATCGGTGCTTATGCGGCGGCCATGGGTGGATTGGATGCTATTGTATTTACTGCAGGTATTGGTGAAAATAGTGTTACTATCCGGAATCAGATCTGTCAAGGTCTAGAATTTCTTGGTGCTAAGCTAGATCCAACCAAGAACAACACACGCGGCCAGGAAATAGATGTATCTACGCCTGATTCTACAGTGCGGATTCTTATTATCCCTACGAATGAAGAACTAATGATTGCCCAAGATACAGCTGAGTTGGTAGGCAAAAAGGTGAATTGACACTTAGGACAGGTAAAAGTATAATACTAACGTTAAGCAGGTGAGGCACGTGCAGGTGGATATCAGTTCTATTCGTTATCATATAGGTGCCAGCTTTAAGGTTAATATGGCTGAAAGTTGGCTGCCTTTTATGTGGTCTGGCGAGAAAATTGAGTTTGGGCAACCTGTTAATGTAGAGTTGGAGTTTATAAACACAGGGGAATTGTTGTTGGTACAAGGACAAATTAAAACAGTTCTGATCGTAGCCTGCAGCCGTTGCCTAGAACCAGTTGATCTGGTCTTGGAAGTGCCGTTTGTTATGGGTTACTGGGATACAGAAAAACAAGATGCTACCGCTAGCGACGGTGAGGAGATAGAGGTACGCTTGTTTAGTGGAGATGTTATTGATCTGGCCCCAGATATCGAAGAAACTATCCTCTTGGCTCTTCCTATGAAATGTCTTTGTAGTCCTTATTGCCGCGGGCTTTGTCCACAGTGTGGGCAAAACCTTAATGTCGGATCGTGCACCTGCCACGAAGAAAAGATCGACCCGCGGTTAGCTGTTCTGCGTGATTTCATCAAGAATTGATAAAGAGGGGGTGCACATATGGCCCAGCCTAAGAAGAAGATGTCCAAGTGTCGTACTCGTCGTCGGCGTGCCCAGTGGAAGTTGGCGTTACCAGGTTTGATCGAGTGCCCCCAGTGCCATGAATTAACCATGCCACACCGGGTTTGTCCAGCTTGTGGGTACTATGGCGGAAAAGAAGTAGTTAAGAAAGCCGAAAAAGCAGAGTAAGTAAAAAACAAAAAGAGACGGTTTTTTGTCGCCAGGAAACTGTCTCTTTTTGTTTTTTCTTCTCAATTTTATCTTGCAAGGCTAAAGGTAAATAGATATACTTTATGTTAATATTACCTGCGTATATAACCAAGTACTATGGGTAGGTGTTAATCGTGACAGATAACCGGCTGGCCAAACCAGAGCGATTACAGGCTGTACGCAAAGCCGTGGAGGAGAACCCATTTATCACCGATCAGAAGCTAGCGTCACGCTTCGGTGTCAGCACACAAACAATTCGTTTAGACCGTTTGGAACTAGGCATTCCTGAAGTACGTACCCGTACTCGTCGAGTAGCTGAGGGTGCATACCAACAGCTGCGAGCACTAAGGGGTAGGGAGATTGTAGGTGATCTTTATGACTTGGAACGGGGAGTGCGTGCCTTATCGGTGCTAGAGACCAGAGCCGATATGGTGTTTGAAAACTCTGGGGCCGTGCGCGGTTACTTTATTTTTGCCCAGGCTGAGTCTTTAGCCTTAGCTGTCATTGATGCGGAAGCAGCTTTGACCGGAGTGGCCAATATTAAATACAAACAGCCGGTACAGGCAGGCCAGAAGTTGGTGGCCCGAGCTGAGGTGACTCGTCGACGGCAGAACAAGTATTTTGTGACAGTGCGTACCTATGAAGGCAATAATGAAGTTTTCCGAGCTAAGTTTATTATGGTATCCCTAGGCCAGGAAAGGGGTGCTGATAAAACATGAAAATAGCGGTAGATGCTATGGGAGGGGACCTGGCTCCACAGGAGATTGTCAAGGGTGCTGTACAGGCAGCAACTAGCTTAGGCGTAGAAATTGCTTTAGTGGGTCAACCAAGCGAACTAGAAGCTGTAGCCCGGGAAGCCGGGCTGCCAGCACCGGGAGTAGAGATAGTAGCCGCCAGCCAAAAAGTAGAGATGACCGACCATCCGTCATCAGTGCTACGCCAAAAGAAGGATAGCTCCCTAGCTTTGGCTGCTGCATTAGTGCAAAAAGGGGACGCCGAGGCATTGGTGTCAGCTGGCAACACGGGGGCCACTATGGCTTTTTCGCTGTTTAGCTTTGGTCGTCTGCCAGGGGTAGAGCGTCCCGCCATTGCCATTCCTTTTCCTACTACGCGTGGCTTTTGTGTTCTAATCGATGGGGGAGCCAATGTAGAAGTAAAACCGCGCTATTTACTGCAATTTGCTCAAATGGGAAGTCTTTATGCTCAAAATGTGCTGGGGTGGAGCAACCCGAAGGTGGCACTTTTGAATATTGGTTTTGAGCCAGAAAAAGGTACTCCTACATTACAGGAAGCTTACAAATTATTAACTGCTTCCCAGCTTAATTTTGTCGGCAATATTGAAAGCCGAGATTTGCCTTTTGGGCAAGCTGAGGTGGTGGTTACCGACGGTTTTAGCGGGAACCTGATACTAAAACTGGCAGAAGGATTGGGTATAGCTATAATGGATATGCTGAAAGCTGAAATCGCTGGTAGTGGTCTTGATGTTAAGCTGGGGGCATATTTGGCTCGTTCAGCCTTCCGGGGATTGAAAACACGTATAAGTTACGAAGAGTATGGCGGAGCCTTGCTGTTGGGATTAAACCATCCCACCGTCATTTGCCATGGCTCGTCCCGTGCCCGCGCTATTTTCAATGCCATTCGCGTAGCTAAAGAATCATTAGAGCAAGATGTGGCCGGTAAAATTGCTGCCTTGATGCAGTTGGAATCACAGGGAGTGAAGAATAGTTATGACCACGAAGCGGGGAGCGACCATAATCGGGTGGGGTAAAGCACTACCTTCTAAAATAGTAACTAATGGTGACTTAGAGAGAATAGTAGATACTTCTGATGAATGGATTACCACGCGCACCGGAATCAAAGAGCGTCGGGTAGCTAGCCCAGAACAAGCAGCTTCCGACTTAGCTTTGGATGCCGCCCAAGCGGCTTTAAAGAGGGCTAATATTAATGCCGAGGAACTAGACTTAATTATTGTAGCTACAGTGACGCCGGATATGGCTTTTCCAGCAACAGCCTGTCTGTTGCAGCATCGGTTAGGGGCCCAAAATGCTAGTGCATTTGACCTAGAGGCTGGCTGTTCGGGTTTCCTCTATGGGTTAACTATAGGGTGTCAGTTTGTTCAAAATGGGACTTATAACCATGTACTAATTGTCGGTGTAGATATATTGTCACGGATAACCAACTGGCAAGACCGCAATACTTGTGTATTATTTGGTGATGGGGCAGCAGCAGTTATACTGGGACCTTGTGAGTCAGGTCAAGGAATTTTATCTACCTATCTGGGGTCTGATGGCAGTGGTGGTAGTCATTTGTATCTACCAGCTGGTGGCTCCCGTCGACCTTTAGACCAGCTAGCTTTAGAACAAGGCCTGCAGTATATCCACATGAATGGGCCAGAAGTGTTTAAGTTCGCTGTCCGTATTATGGGAGAAGCAGCTGCAGAAGTTCTAAAAAGAGCAGATCTTAAACTAGAAGATGTTACTTATCTCATTCCGCATCAGGCTAACCAACGTATTATCGATGCCGCTGCCAGAAGGTTACATTTGCCGACGGAACGTGTGCTAGTAAACTTAGACCGTTATGGCAACATGTCGTCAGCCTCCATCCCCGTAGCCCTAGCAGAAGCGGCCGATGATGGGCGTTTCCAACCAGGGGATGTGCTGGTATTAGTAGGGTTTGGCGCTGGTCTTACCTGGGGTGCTGCTGTCCTAAAATGGGATCAGGTGTAAACCGGTTATACTGACTTTGGCCAGCTCATCTTGCCAGGAAACCCCTTCTTGGGTGGAGAAAAGAAAGAGGTAGTTCACGAACACAACTGTATTGGGTCAGGTATCGGAGTTAGTATAATTAGTATAATTAGTTTATACTTGACCCCGGAGGAAGGAGGAGATGTTATGCGGACGGTAATATGTGATCTTTTAGGAATCAAGTACCCAATTATACAAGGTGGTATGGCTTGGGTGGCCACGGCCCCGCTGGCCGCAGCGGTATCTAATGCGGGGGGACTAGGAATTATTGGCGCTGGTAATATGCCGGGCGAATTATTGAGGCAGGAGATAAAAAAGTGCCGGAACTTGACTTCTAAGCCTTTTGGTGTCAATATCTATTACTTATCACCCTGCGTGAAAGAAGTTGTGGATGTAGTTATTGAAGAAAGGGTGCCAGTGGTAACTACTGGTGGTGGCAATCCGGGGAAGGATATGCCCCGCTTTAAAGCGCAAGGCATAAAGGTTATTCCGGTGGTATCGGCAGTAGCTTTGGCTAAAAGGTTAGAACGTACAGGTGCTGATGCCATTATTGCCGAGGGAATGGAATGTGGCGGACATATTGGTGACACCACTACCATGACGTTGGTGCCACAAGTTGTGTCGGCTGTTAGTGTGCCGGTGATAGCTGCGGGTGGTATTGCCGATGGTCGTGGACTGGCAGCAGCGTTGGCTTTAGGTGCTCAAGGAGTACAGATGGGTACGCGATTTGTAGCTAGCACAGAATGTACTGTACATGAAAAGTACAAAGAAGCTATTATAAAGGCTAAAGATCGGTCTACAGTGGTAACAGGGGCCAGCTTTGGTCATCCTGTACGAGTGCTCAATAACAAATTCGCTCGCGAATTTTTGCACCGGGAACAGCAGGGAGCCAGTCAACAGGAGCTAGAACAACTGGGGACTGGTCGGTTACGGGCAGCGGTACAGGACGGAGACGTAGAATATGGTTCTCTTATGTGTGGTCAAGTAGCTGGCTTAATTAAAGAGGTATTACCAGTAGAAAAGATTATATCCCAGATAGTGGCTGAGGCCGATGAAATTTTGCAGATTCTTGGGCACCAGATTACTGCCGGAAAAAGATAGTGGAGTTGGTAGAGTATGAGTAAACCTAAAATTGCTTTATTGTTTCCCGGTCAAGGAGCACAGTATGTAGGTATGGGAGAAGACTTAGTACAAAACTATGGTGTTGCCCGTGATGTATTCGCTGCTGCTGACGATGCGCTGGGTTTTTCTATTAGTCAACTTTGTTTTAATGGTCCCGAAGATATACTTACCCGTACTGAGAATGCTCAACCAGCTATTCTTACTGTCAGTTTAGCCTGCTGGACTGTATTAGAACAAGAAGGAGGTGTACAGCCGGAAGCTGTTGCTGGGCTTAGCTTAGGTGAATATGCGGCGTTGGTAGTAGCCCAAAGCTTTGATTTTAGCACGGCTGTCCGCTTGGTTCATTTAAGAGGACGCTTTATGGAAGAGGCGGTTCCCGCAGGCGAGGGAACTATGGCAGCTGTATTAGGCCTTAGTCGCCAGGAGGTTGAGGCCATTTGTGAACAGGCATCAATAAATGGTGTGGTAGAACCGGCGAACTACAATTGTCCTGGTCAGGTGGTTATTGCGGGACAAGTGTCGGCAGTGGCTGAAGCCGGCAAAATGGTAATGGCCCAAGGTGGTAAATTTAAGCCATTGAAGGTAAGCGGTCCGTTTCATTCCAGTTTGCTTCGACCAGCGGGAGAACGGTTGGCGAAGGTCTTAGCCCAAGTTGACATCAAAGCGCCACTTATACCAGTAGTGGCTAACGTTACCGCGGACTATGTGAAGACTGGCCAGGAGGTTGAGGAGTTTCTTGTTCGGCAAGTGAGTTCACCTGTTCTGTGGGAAGATTCCATGAAGAAGCTCATAGACGACGGCTATAATGCTTTTATCGAAGTGGGACCAGGTAAGGCCCTGAGTGGGTTTTTAAAGCGTATTGATCGTCGGATGCGTTGCTTTAATGTAGAAGATGTATCTTCGCTCGAAAAGGCCCTTGCAGAGCTGAAAGGGGTTAGTTAAAATGGTATTGGTTCCAGGTGCAGCCGTGATTACCGGTGGCTCGCGGGGAATCGGAAGAGCTATTGCTATTAAGTTAGCTAAACTGGGAGCGCCAGTGGCCATAGGTTATGCTCGAAATTCAGTGCAGGCTCAAGAAGTGGTGGCGGCCATAGAAGCGGCAGGAGGAAAGGCGGTGGCTATTCAAGCCGATGTTTCTAACCCTCAAGAAGGAGAACGTCTAATTGCCAAAAGTGAAGATGCCTTGGGACCAGTGGGAATATTGGTTAATAATGCAGGTATTAATCGTGATACTTTAGTACTTAGATTAAAGCCGGAAGAATGGCGGGAGGTTTTAGCTACTAATTTAGATGGTGCTTTTTATTGCACTCGAATTGCCCTAAAGGGTATGGTTAAAAGAAGAAGTGGGCGCATTGTAAACATTGCTTCAGTAGTGGGTATACACGGTAATGCCGGGCAGGCTAATTATGCGGCAGCTAAAGCTGGTATTATCGGCTTTACTAAATCTGTGGCACAAGAGGTGGCTCGGCGTGGTATTACTGTCAACGCTGTGGCTCCAGGATTTATCACCACTGATATGACGGCGAATTTACCAGAAGATATCAAGGCTGATTATTTAACCAGGATTCCGTCGGGACGTTTTGGTACTCCAGAGGATGTATCGGCAGCAGTGGCTTTTCTTTGCAGTCAGGAAGCTGCATATATTACCGGACATGTCCTAACTGTAACCGGAGGGCTTGCCATGTGACCTTAGGCATATTACTATTGTTTCTGGTCTAAGCTATGATAAGCTTAATTGGTGGAAGGAGGTGAGATGCTGTGGCCTTGTTTGACCGTGTAAAAGAAATTATTGTTGATCAACTTGGTGTGGACGAAGACAAAGTTACGTTGGAAGCATCTTTTGTCGACGATCTAGGAGCCGATTCGTTGGATGTGGTGGAATTGGTAATGGCTCTGGAAGAAGAGTTTGAAATTGAGATTCCAGACGAAGATGCTGAGAAAATTGCCACCGTGGGTGATGCACTAGAGTATATTAAAGCTAACTCGTAAGGTGGTTGAAGTAAAGAAGGCTCCCGTAGTATATGTGCTACGGGACTTTTCATAAACTGGTACTGCAGTATTATACTATTTAGGAGTGTGGAGGCAATGGGCAAAAGAGTTGTTATTACGGGAATTGGTGCCCTCACCCCGATTGGTATTGGCAAGGAAGCTTACTTTTCTGGCCTCAAGGCTGGGGAAAATGGTATTGGCCGCATAACTAGATTCGATCCCGAACCTTTTACCAGCCAAATGGCCGGAGAGTTGAAAGATTTCGACCCTACCGATTATATGGAGCGCAAAGATGCCCGGCGAATGGATCGGTTTTGTCAGTATGCGGTAGCAGCAGCACATCAGGCTATAGACGACGGTGGTTTAAAGCTAGATGAGATAGATTGCGAGCGGGTAGGAGTGATTATGGGTACCGGTATAGGTGGTATTGAGACGCTGGCTGAACAGGTGCTAGTTTTAGACCGTAAGGGCCCTGGCCGGGTTAGTCCCTTTTTTATCCCTATGATTATTGCTAACATGGCAGTTGGCCAGATTTCTATCTTATATGGCCTTAAAGGTCCTAGCCTTACCACAGTGAGTGCTTGTGCTTCCTCTGCGGATGCTTTAGGTCAAGGATTGCGGATGATTCAACGTGGTGAAGTGGAGCTAGTACTAGCAGGAGGAACTGAAGCACCTATAGCTGAAACTGCTCTAGCAGGTTTTGGCTCCATGAAAGCTTTATCAGTAAAGAATGATGACCCGACGCGGGCTTGTCGTCCCTTTGATCGGGAGCGGGATGGCTTTGTCATGGGCGAAGGCAGCGGAATAGTTATTCTAGAGGAATTAAAGCATGCTAAGGCTCGCGGAGCTCATATTTACGGCGAATTAATTGGTTATGGCGCTACCTTAGACGCCTACCATATTACGGCGCCAGCGCCAGAAGGCGAGGGAGCAGTACGGGCCATGAGAGCAGCTTTAAAAGATGCTGATATAAGCCCAGCTGAAATTGATTATATTAATGCTCATGGTACATCTACGGAATATAACGACCTTTATGAAACCAAAGCTATTAAAACAGTGTTCGGTGAACGAGCATATCAGGTGCCAGTTAGTTCTACCAAATCTATGATAGGCCATCTGCTAGGGGCGGCTGGAGTGGTGGAGGCCATTGCCTGCTTGTGGGCTATTAATGAAGGCATGTTACCCCCAACTATCAACTACGAACATCCCGATCCAGAATGTGATCTAGATTATGTTCCCAACCAAGCACGAACTGCTAAAGTGAATACAGTACTAACCAACTCTTTTGGTTTTGGCGGTCACAATGCAGCTTTGGTTATAAGAAGGTATAACGGTGATTGATACAAAGATAGGTTTAACACAGTTGTTAACTACGTTAAACGCTTGGGGTATAATCATATCGCCTGAGCTGGCAGCTACAGCCCTAACACATTCTTCTTATGCCTATGAAAACGATACTGACTCTAATGAGCGCTTAGAATTTTTAGGCGATGCTGTATTGGAGTTAGTGGTGAGCGAGCGTTTGTTCCGCACTTATCCCACCGAATCTGAAGGGGAACTTACCCGCCGCCGCTCTAAACTAGTATGTGAGCCAGCTTTAGCTTATTCAGCGCAGCGTTTGCAATTGGGCTCGGCACTCCGCTTAGGACGAGGCGAAGAAGCTCAAGGGGGCCGGAACAGGTCGGCCCTGTTGGCTGATGCTGTGGAGGCGCTTTTGGGTGCAGTTTATTTGACCGGTGGTTTAGCGGCAGCCCAGTTGTTCATTGAACACTTACTAGACCCCTATTTTTCTGGTCAGTTTGAAGCGGGAATTGATTACAAAACTACTCTGCAAGAAAAGCTTCAGGCTGATGGTCATGGTGATATTAAATATCAACTGCTGAGGTCTGAAGGACCAGCCCATGCGCGTCAGTTTACAGTTGGTTTGTTTGTAGATGGTATTTTTCGTACCCAAGGCACTGGTAGTAATAAGAAAGAAGCAGAGCAGGAAGCAGCCAAGAAGTTGCTACAGAAACTGTCGAAATAATACGGAGAAAAGAAGCTTGTTAAGGACCTTATTACATGGTAACCAAAAGCAGGAATTTTTCGCCAAACAGCGAATAAACACATTAAGCCCAATGATATGAGCGATCGAACTGGAGGAGGCAGAAAAGTGGAAGTACTAAAAGTATCAGCACAATCAAACCCTAAATCGGTGGCAGGAGCTCTAGCAGCTGTGCTGAGGGAACATGGGGCAGCTGAAGTGCAAGCTGTGGGTGCTGGAGCAGTGAATCAGGCTGTCAAAGCTGTGGCTATTGCACGCGGATTTGTGGCTCCCAATGGACTTGATTTAGTCTGTGTTCCAGCGTTTGCTGAAATTGAGATTGATGGAGAAGAGAGAACAGCGATTAAGTTTATTGTAGGTTCACGCTAAAGCCCGCGAGAAGGCTTGCAGTAATTCTTCAGCCTGCTCTCAGCTTTTAGGGCAGGCTTTTTTCTGTTCATTAGACGATAAGACTTTGTGATAACGCAGGCGGGGAGGATTAAAGCCATGCGCCTGGAGAAGCTGGTAGTACAGGGATTTAAATCTTTTGCCGATCGATTACAATTTACATTTGGGCCAGGGATTACAGCTATTGTGGGGCCAAATGGCAGTGGTAAAAGCAATGTGGTAGATGCTATTCGCTGGGTCTTGGGAGAGCAAAGCTTACATAATCTAAGAGGTGAGCGCTTAGAGGATATTATTTTTAGCGGGTCCAATTTTCGGCGCCCCCATGGGCTGGCTGAGGTCAGTCTAACTTTTAATAACGAAACAGGTGTACTGCCAGTATCGTACAGTGAAGTTACAGTTACCCGTCGCGCTTATCGCTCTGGTAACAGCGAGTTTTTAATCAATGGTGTGCCCTGCCGTCTGCGCGATATCCAAGACTTGTTTGCTGATACGGGTATAGGCAAAGAAGGGTACGCGTTTATTGGTCAGGGCAAAGTGGACGAGGTGCTAAATCTCAGCCCGGAACAGCGGCGGATATTCTTAGAACAGGCTGCTGGTGTATGGAAATGGCGGCGACGAAAAAAAGAAACCCAAGATAAACTGGCTCGTACAGAGCAGGATCTGCTGCGCATACGTGATGTGTGTGCGGAATTAGAGAGACAAATAGGGCCATTGGAGGAAGAAGCGCGTCGGGCCAATAAGTACAAAGTCAAGAGCCAGCGTTTAAGGCAGCTACAGATTTTTGTTAGTTTAAGTGAGATTCGTCGACTAGAGGAAAGGATAGCTGCCTTTCGGGAAAGGTATGTTCCTGAGAAGCAGCAGTTGCAGACTCTCTCTAAAAAGAGAGAAATGCTAGAGGTTGATCTGGAACACAAGCGAGAAGCTGTAGATTTGCAAGAAAATTTACTTGATGCGCTAAAGAGCCGACAAAACGAATGGCAGCAGCGCTTGGCAACACTAGATAAACATCTAACAACGCTTGTTGCTGATAACCGAGAGAGGGCAGTGCGAAAAGAGGCAGCTAATACCCAAAGCCAAGAACTAGCTGAGCGCTTAGCGGAGCTTTCTACTCAACAATCACAAGTGCAAGATGAACTTTTAACACTGGCAACATTACTTTCGGCTAAAGAAGGCGAAGTGGTTGCTCTAACGGAAAAATTGCAACAGTTAGAAAATGAACAAGATAAGATCCAAAGCACATTGAGTAAAAGGCGAGAACAAACAATTGCTTATCTTAGTGAACGTTCGGCTGAGAGTAATGCCCTGCGATCGCTAATTCGGGAACAACAAGGGCTTATTGAACGACGCCAACGAGCTTTGGTGGCAGCTCATGAGGCACAAACTCGATTGGCAGACATGAACCAGCGGTTAAAAGAAGAAGAGGAGAAAATACAACAATTAGAGGAAACTCTCAGGATTATTGATCAAGAACGCCAGCGCTTAGAAGGCCAACTGATGGCAGCACGTACTCAAGAAAAGAAGATGGGGCAAGATAGAGATAATATGTGGCGCCGATTGGAAAGGCTTAAGGCAGAGCTTTCAGGGTTAGAGGGATTAAAACAGAGCTTCAGTTATTATCAACCAGGGGCACGCTCGGTATTATCAGCTGGCCGAACTGGTATTTTGGGGGCGGTGGCACAGCTTTTGGTAGTACCTAGTGACTATGAGACAGCTATTGACGTTGCCTTAGGAGCCGCCCAGCAATTTTTAGTAGCTACGGACGATCAATCAGCAGCGGCAGCTATCGATTGGTTGCGGCAAACAGGCCAAGGACGGGCTACATTTTTGCCGCTCAATACTATTCGGCCGCAGACACTGTCGTTGAAAGAACAAGAACTGGTCAAAAAGGACAACGTAGTAGGTTGGGCTGCTGATTTAGTGCAGTATCCACCATCGGTGGCAGTAGCTGTAAAACACTTGTTAGGAAGAGTACTAATAGTACGTGACTTGACAACGGCTAGAGTCATAGCCAAGGCGGGAGGCTTTCGGTTTAAAGTAGTGACGCTGGCTGGAGATGTCGTCAGTCCAGGCGGTTCCATAACTGGAGGCAGCTTAAAAGAACGGCGTCCATCTCAGATAGCTGAAGAAAGGCGTTTACGGGAACTGAAGCAGACAGTGGCGATAGAAGAAGAGGCCTTTCGAAATCAGACAGATGCAATCCGACAGATGACTGAAAACCGACAAAGGATTCAAGAGCACTTCGATCAGTTGATAGAAAATATGCGTCAAAAACAAAATGAGTTAGCACTGGCCCGTAGTAAAAAACAAGAGTATACAGCGTCAGCTAAAGAAATGGCACACAACCAAATGGTGTGGGAAGAAGAGGAACAAGCCTTAGCGAACAGACTTCAGGAGTTGGCTACGGAAAAGGAACAGCGGCTTGAAGCCAAACAGGCAGCAGAGAACAAGTTGGAACATTGGGAAATTTTGACAGCGGAGGAAGAGAAATACCAACAGGATTTGGCTGTTCAAGTGGAGAAAATACGGGAAGCGGTGCTTACGGCACGGGTAGAACTAGTATCACTTCAAGAAAAGCACAAGCAATTTGATATGCGCGGTAACGAACTGGGCGCGATGTTAGCCCATGTGCAACAGTTGCAACAAGAGGTATCTGATAAGCTAGGAGAAATTGTCCAGCAAGAAGAGAATGCCAGACGGGAACTAAAAGAATTAGAAGCAGAAAAAACCAAGATTACAATTGAGTTAGCTGCTACTACCGACGAGGGCCAGCGGATCAGCCAGACATTATATAACTTGCGGCAGAATTTACAGGATGAAGAGCACAAACTAACGCTGCTGCGAAAACAAGAAGAAGAGCAGCGCACTAAAGTTCACAGTTGGGAGCTTAATTTTAGCCGATTGGAGTCGGCATATACGGCAGCTAAGGAGAAACTGTTTGAGAACTATAGTGTACCACCAGATTCGCCACTTCCAGATTTGGACTTAAAACCAGCCCAGGCTCAAAGCGAAATTCAGGATTTGACGCAGGATATCGCTTCTTTAGGCGAAGTTAATCTAAAAGCACCCCAAACCTTGGCTGAATTAAAGCAACGCCAACAATTTCTTACAGCTCAGGCTAAAGATGTACAGGCAGCAAAAGAATCGCTGCAAAAATTGATTTCTGATATTGATAAAACGGTGTCTTCTCGCTTACTAGAGATATTCGATCAGTTAAGAGATAATTTCCGGTTTATATTTCAACAGTTGTTTGCCGGTGGCCAGGCCGATCTTAAACTTACCAGTGATGATCCCAATGAAGCTGGCCTGGAGATTTTTGCTCAATTGCCAGGGAAAAAGATGCAGCCTTTGACACTGCTTTCGGGAGGAGAACGGGCCCTTACCGCTATCGCTTTTTTGTTTGCGTTACTGCGCTGTGGATCAAGTACGCTTTGTGTTCTGGATGAAATTGATGCTCCCTTAGACGAGGTTAATGCTGAACGGTTTTTATGCTATTTAGAAGAGCTAGCTCAGGAAACACAATTTATTTTGGTTACCCACCGCAAACAGGCTATGATCCGGGCTCAGGCTCTATATGGCTTAGCTATGACACCTGGCGGTGTTACAAGTTTGGTGTCGGTGGACATGAAGCAGGCAGCAGGATAGGGTACCGTTATGGGAAGCATCCAATAGGCACCGTCTGTCCGGTGGGCCATCTACAGTTTTTGCGAATTAATTAGATGGGCGATATCTGGTTGGTCCTTTCAGTTTATGTAGATCAAGGAGGAAGCTAATTGTCAGGATTATGGTCACGTCTTACCACTGGTCTTACTAAAACACGGACGGCGATAAGCGAGAGCTTGCACAATTTGGTGCCAGCCGGTGGACGGATACAAGAAGAAACGTGGGAGGAACTGGAAGAAATTTTACTGACTGCCGATGTGGGGTTGGATGTAGCGGAAGAGCTTATAGCGGCGGTCAAGAGAGAACATATAACTTCCGTGGCTGATATCAAGGACGTTTTGGCCGCTAAGTTGAAGGAAATTTTGGCGACGGAACAGCCCCAAAACGCAATTCCTGTGGAACCACCGCTGGTGATTTTGGTGGTGGGGGTTAATGGGGCTGGCAAGACTACCAGCATTGCTAAGCTAGCAGCCCATTATCGGCAGGGAGGAAAGCGGGTCATGCTGGCGGCCTGCGACACTTTCCGAGCTGCAGCGGGGGAACAATTAGCGGTATGGGGCCACCGGGTAGGAGCAGAACTGGTTGCCCATCAAGAAGGATCGGATCCAGGAGCTGTAGCTTACGATGCTGCACAAGCGGCTTTGGCTCGCCGGGCAGATGTCCTTATTGTGGATACAGCGGGCCGACTACAGACCAAGAAAAATCTCATGCAGGAACTGGCTAAAATTCAACGGGTCCTTGCCAAAGTACGTCCCGATTTTCCCCAGGAAACTTATTTAGTGTTAGATGCTACCACTGGGCAAAACGCTCTTAGCCAAGCAAGGTTGTTTAAAGAGGTAGTTCCCATTACCGGTATTATTCTAGCCAAGCTAGATGGTACGGCTAAGGGTGGGATCGCAGTAGCAATTCAAAGGGAACTTAAGATCCCTATTAAATGGGTGGGGGTGGGAGAGGGAAGTGAGGATTTAGAACCCTTTGATCCTCAAACTTTTGTGTATGCTTTGCTAGAGAATTCTTCTGAAAGGTCTTGACACCGAGAAAGTCCCCCGCTAGAATAAACTTTGGGGTGTAAAGTAGTTTTACTTAACAGGGGTGGGAGCATGGAATCTCGGGTTCGCATGGCCTTGTTATACGATTTTTACGGCTCCCTCCTTACCAAGAGGCAGCAAGATTTTATGGAACTGTATTTTGGCGAGGATCTATCACTGGGGGAGATTGCCGCTGAGTTTAATGTTAGTCGGCAGGCAGTTTATGATATTTTGAACCGGGCCGAGGCTGCTTTACAAGGATATGAGCAGCGGTTAAAGTTGGTGGATAGTTTTTTTACCGAGAAAAAGCGGTTACGACAGCTAAAACAGTTGGTGTTTAAACTACAAAGTACTGGACTTACCCAAGAGCAGGAGAAAATAACGGCCGAGATCATGGCTTTGCTTGATGCCATGGGCCCGGAAGGTGATTAAATGCTAGAGAGCTTGGCGGAAAAAATCCAAAGTGCTCTAAAGAAACTAGGTAGCAAAGGGCGCTTAACAGAGGCTGATGTTAAAGCAGCCTTAAGAGAGGTGCGTCTAGCACTGTTGGAGGCCGATGTTAACTTTAAGGTGGTAAAAGAGTTTATCGGTCGGGTGCAGGAAAAAGCAGTGGGGCAGGAGGTTCTTACCAGCCTTACTCCTGCTCAACAGGTGATCAAAGTGGTTCAAGGGGAATTGACTGCTTTGCTTGGAGGGGAAGCGACACGGCTTCAACGGGCTGCTACTAGTCCAACGGTGTATATGATGGTTGGGCTACAAGGTGCAGGCAAGACGACTACGGCTGCTAAACTGGCGCGCAAACTAGCCAAAGAGGGCTACCGGCCACTATTGGTAGCGGCCGACGTATATCGCCCAGCAGCTATTAAACAACTCCAAGTATTAGGTGAAAATCTAAAGATCCCAGTTTTTAGCATGGGAGAACAGGACCCCGTCAGCATTGTTAGTGCGGCAGTTGAAAAAGCACGGCGGGAAGCGTATGATCCAGTTTTGATTGATACTGCTGGCCGGCTGCATATTGATGAAGATATGATGGCTGAACTGGTTAAGATAAAGGAAGCTGTTAGCCCTACAGAAACTTTACTGGTAGTGGATGCAATGACCGGTCAGGACGCTGTTACTGCTGCCGCAGCTTTTCAGGAAAAACTGGGACTTACCGGGTGTATTCTTACTAAGCTCGATGGTGATGCTAGAGGCGGTGCCGCTCTTTCCGTTCGCGCAGTTACTGGTGTTCCGATCAAGTTTATCGGTGTAGGCGAAAACACAGATGCATTAGAGATATTTCACCCTGAACGCCTGGCCACACGTATCTTGGGCATGGGCGATGTTCTTACACTGATCGAAAAAGCAGAGCAAACCATGGACGCAGAGAAATCACGCCAATTAGAGCAGAAGTTGCGTCGGGCGCAGTTTACATTAGATGATTTTCGGACACAGCTGCAGGAAGTGCGTAAAATGGGCCCGGTAGATCAATTATTAGGGCATTTACCTGGGTTTGGACAACTAAAAAAGATGCCTGGATTTAAAGTGGACGAAAAAGAGCTGGTTAGGGTGGAAGCGATGATTTCTTCTATGACGGTAGAAGAACGTGCCTTTCCCGAAATTATTGATGCTAGTCGTAAGCGGCGTATTGCTCGTGGCAGTGGTACTACTGTTCAAGATGTCAATCGGTTGCTGAAACAATTTACCGATATGAGAAAGCTATTAAAACAGTTTGGCCGGCTAGAGAAAAAGGGCAAAGCGATGCTACCCATGGGACCATTCTTACAATAAAAGACAATGCAACGAAGGGAGGTGAGTGTATGGTTAAAATCCGGTTGCGGCGCATGGGTGCCAAGAAGGCTCCCAGCTACCGCTTAGTGGTAGCCGACTCGCGTATGCCACGGGATGGGCGTTTCATTGAGGCTATCGGTTATTATAATCCCACCCGCGAGCCGGCAGTCATCGAAATTGAAGAAGAAAAAGCCCTGTCTTGGCTGAGCCAGGGAGCACAAGCTTCGGATACGGTGATACGGCTATTTAAACAGACGGGAATCTGGGATAAGTTTATGGCCTTAAAAGGCAAAGACAAAGAAGCTTTGCAGGCCTAAGGGAGGACTGCCAGATGCGGGAGCTGCTAGAGGTTATTGCCAAAGCATTAGTCAACAATCCCGATGCTGTGAGTGTAAACGAGGTGGCGGGGGAAGATTCGGTGCTGTTAGAACTTAAGGTGGCCCCTGAGGATATGGGTAAAGTTATTGGTAAGCAAGGAAGAATTGCTCGCGCTATCCGCACGGTGGTTCGATCGGCCTGGGCTAAGGATGGTCGCCGAGTTATGATTGAGATTATGGAACAATCTTAGATCATCGGGGGGTGAAACGGTGCTAGTGAAAAGAACGATTGCACTAAAGGCATTGGTCACTCCCGAATTGAAAGACGAAATGCTTCAAGATCTGCACAGCACACTACAACGGTTGGAGCTGGAGCTGCAACAAATAGAGTTTCAAGGTAAAAGGCTTCTTTTGGAGGCCGAAAAACAAGGTTTGCAGCAGGTAGCAGCGACACGACAACAAATAGAGCAGGAAAAGGAAAAACGACTAGAGATGCGGGAGCGCCTTAAACAGAAAACAGCTGAAGTCAAAGCTTGGGAACAGGGCTCGGAGGTAGTGCAAGGAGCGGTGGAAGGATGGGTCAAGGTTAAGCCGGGCGATGATATTGCCCGTATTCTGGGGGCGGAGATAGTGATCGAAAATGGCAAAATTGTAGAGTTGCGCCATGAATAGGGATGACCTTATAACCATTGGCCAAATTGCTTCGGCCCACGGTGTACAAGGTGAAATGAAGCTAGACTTGTTTACCGATTTCCCGGAGCGAATTTACCGACTAAAAGATGTATATATGGTGTTGGCGGATCAAGTTATAGGACCATATCAGGTTCGAGGGGCCCGCTTGACTGGCAATAGAGCTATTATAGCTTTAGAGGGGATAACCAGCCCAGAAACAGTCAAAGCCTATCGTGGTTGGGAATTGGCAATAACCAAAGACCAAGTTGTTCCACTGCCTGAAGGGCACTATTACTATTTTCAGTTAGTGGGTCTAGATGTGTATTCTGAAACCGGAGAATATCTGGGTATATTAAAAGAGGTGTTACCGCTACCAGCTAACGATGTGTACGTTGTACAGACAGCCGATAAAGTGGAGATACTGCTGCCAGCGACACGGGAAGTGGTGCGCCGAATTGATCTGGAGGCTGGTCGGATGGTGGTCCATTTATTGCCAGGCCTATGCTAAGGGGAGAAAAGCATGCGGCTTGATATTCTAACCTTGTTTCCGGGTATGTTTTCTGGCCCGCTGGAAGAGAGCATTATCAAACGTGCTCGTGCCAAGGGCTTGGTGGATATTAGAATTATTAATATCCGGGATTTTAGCACCAACAAGCACCACTCAGTGGATGACTACCCTTTTGGCGGAGGCGTCGGCATGGTTATGCAGGTAGACCCCATAGCTCGTGCTGTTCGTCATACCGATCCGGATTGCGAGGCCAGGGTGATCCTAACTTGTCCTCAAGGGAAGATATTTAACCAGGAATTAGCTTGGGAACTGGCGCAAGAAAAGCACCTGGTAATTATTTGTGGTCACTACGAAGGAGTAGATGAACGGGTACGAGAAGTTTTGGTTGACGACGAGATTTCCATCGGTGATTACGTTCTTACAGGTGGAGAGATCCCTGCTTTAGTTCTAGCTGATGCTGTGATTCGCTTGCTTCCCGGGGCTCTAGGAGCGGACGATGCCGCCCGTGAAGACTCGTTTAGTATGGGTTTGTTAGAATATCCCCAGTATACTAGACCAGAAGTGTGGGAAGGACGGCGAGTACCACCGGTTCTTTTGTCGGGAAACCATGAACAGATCAGGCTTTGGCGTCGTCGGGAAGCTTTGAGTCGGACTATAAAACGCCGCCCAGATTTATTAGATCTGAAAAACTTATCCGAGGAGGATTTAAAACTGTTAGCCGAAATTGAGCGCGAATGTGAGCGCGATGGCTAGTAGGTTGTTTTGGTGAGGGTCATATGATATAATAACTTTTGTTCTAAACATATAGAGCGGATTTATATTTGGTGTAGGATGATATTAAACTAATCGTAGCAAGCGAGGAAGGAGGTCAGATAATGGATCTTCTACAATCAGTGGAAAATGAGCAACTAAGGGCTGACATCCCTGAATTTGGACCTGGGGATACAGTACGGGTACACGTCAAGGTAGTAGAGGGTAACCGTGAGCGCATTCAAGTGTTTGAAGGAGTTGTCATTGGGCGCCGCGGGAAAGGTTCTCAGGAAACATTTACTGTGCGGAGAGTATCATACGGCGTCGGGGTGGAAAGGGTATTTCCTGTTCATAGTCGCCGGATAGATAAAATAGAAGTTTTGCGTCGCGGTCATGTTCGTAGGGCAAAGCTTTACTATTTACGCCAACTATCTGGTAAAGCAGCACGCATTAAAGAGAAACGGAGCTAAGTTAGGGACTGTCAAAGTCCCTGCTTTCGTTCATACTACTGTCAAAAGCAGGCGGAGGGGTCAGGATGGGAAAGATGCCAAAAGTAGTGTGGGAGTATTTGCAAAGTGTTTTCTTAGCGATTGTTTTAGCTTTGTTTATTATAACCTTTGTCGTGCAGTCTTTTATCGTTACCGGCCCCTCTATGGAACCTACACTGAAGTCGGGTGAACGGCTTTTGATTAACAAATTTATCTACCGTTTTACTGAGCCTACGCGGGGAAATATTGTAGTTTTTCATCCCCTAGCGAGGCCTCGTGAAGATTACATAAAACGGGTTATCGCCGTAGCTGGAGAAACAGTGGAAATTCGCGATGGTAAGGTTTGGGTGAACGGCACAGCACTAATAGAGCCTTATATAAAAGAGCCTACTTATGGTCAGTTTGGCCCAGTAAGGGTGCCCCGTGGGAAAATATTTGTTTTGGGTGATAACCGCAATAACAGTCAAGATAGTCGTTATAAAGAAGTGGGTCTTGTCCCTTTAAGTAGCGTTATTGGTAAAGCAATGCTTCGTTACTGGCCGCTCAGTCGGATCAAAGTGTTTGGCCGATCGTGATAATAGCGTTTGGAGGTGTTTGTAGTTGTGACGGTACAATGGTTTCCCGGGCATATGGCTAAAGCTAGGAGAGAACTAGTAGCCCGACTGCCTCAGGTAGATTTAGTGGTGGAGGTTGCCGATGCCCGTGTGCCAGTGGCTAGTCGAAACCCTGATTTGGCCCAGTTAGTTTCCGATAAGTTGCATCTATTGGTATTAAATAAAGCTGATCTGGCATCACCGCCGGTGACTGATAAGTGGCTACAGGCTATTCGTGATCAGGGCACGGAAGCAGTGGCCTTTTCTGCTCTTTTTGACCGGCGGCAAAAAATACTCCAACCTGTAGAAAGATTGCTTACTAACAGCCGAACAATTTCGAGTGGCGAGTTTCGGCTAATGGTAGTAGGGATCCCTAATGTAGGTAAATCGGCAGTAATCAATAAACTGGTGGGTAAAAAAAGTGCTAAAGTAGGGGCAAGGCCAGGTGTGACTCGGGGACAACAGTGGATGCGGGTAGCAAAAAACCTGATGGTTATGGACACTCCAGGTGTTTTATGGCCTAAGTTTGAAAATCAAGAGACAGGATATAAACTGGCGGCTGTAGGTGCTATTCGCGAAGAAATTTTGCCTCTAGAGGAAGTGGCTTTATGGCTAGGGCAAGAGCTACTGCGGCGATCACCGCTTACCTTGGAAACTACTTATAATCTAGAAAAAAGCGATGCAGTTTCTATTTTACCGGGTATTGCCCGCCGCCGTGGATTGTATATAAGCGGCGGACAGTTAGATACTGAGCGAGCAGCTGGTTTGTTGTTGCGCGAATTTCAACAAGGAAAGTTAGGGCGAATCAGCCTGGACGATCCAGAGGAAGCGAGTATAGCATGACTGAGGATTTATGGCGTTACGAGCTAAAACTGCAGGCAGATGGTGTTGTTCACTTGGCCGGGGTAGACGAAGTGGGGCGCGGTCCACTAGCGGGACCAGTAGTGGCAGCAGCTGTTATTTTTCCTCCGGCAAAAAGGTGGCATGAGGTTTTTCCCACCCTACGTGAATCGAAACAATTAACAGCAAGGCAGCGCGAGGAACTATATGAAATGATTTGCCAGGCGGCTGTAGCGGTGGGTATCGGTGAAGTAGATGTAGAATACATAGATAAATACAATATATTACAGGCTACGCGTGCAGCTATGCGCCAGGCTATCCTTAAGCTTAAAGTTGTACCGGACTATGTGTTAATCGACGCTGTGTGGATCGAAGGTCTTAGTTGTCCAGTAGAAGCTATTACGCACGGGGATAAGAGGTGTGCTAGTATTGCGGCTGCGTCCATTATAGCTAAGGTATATCGGGATCGGTTGATGGTAAAATGGGACCAAACATACCCTGGCTATGGTTTTGCTCGCAACAAAGGTTATGGAACTCCAGAACACCTAGCTGCCCTGACCCGATTAGGTCCGTGCCCATTGCACCGTTTTAGCTTTAAACCAGTACGCTTAGCGCAGGAGGCTATGAATTGAACCGAAACAACAAGACCGTGGGTGCATTGGGTGAGGATTTTGCCGTGAGTTTCCTAAAACGGTGTGGTTATCGTATTATTGAGCGAAATTTTCGCTGTCGGTTAGGCGAAATCGATATCATTGCCCAAGAAGGGAACTGTTTGGTGTTTATAGAAGTAAAAACCCGACGCAGCCTCCGCTTCGGTTACCCTCAAGAAGCAGTAACATTGACTAAACAAGCTAAACTAAGAAGAGTGGCAGCTTATTATTTGCAGCGCTATAAGAAAAGAGTTCCTTGTAGATTTGATGTACTAGCAGTCAACATAGAGGAGGGCACGGCTAAGCCAGAGCTTATCCGGAACGCTTTTTAATGGTGGAGTAACCAACTTGTTACATTGTCTTAACAAACTTGTGTTACAGTATAATCAAGTTATCCAATACCCCCTTCTTGATATACTATAGAATTGCCCGGAATGACCGGGCATATTTTTTTATGTGTATTATAGGCCGATGGTAGAACTTATTTATGCCGGTCAGTTTATTTCCGGTACTAGAAGCAAAGCGATAATGATCGAGCCCGTAGCAACGAGTAATCTGAGCAAATAATAAGAATACAAAAGGTGTGGCCAGCAGATGAATCCTGGTGGTGTGCAAGCACCGCTAGCTGCTAAATGCTGGTTTGACCACTGGAAGTTAGGAGTTATACTTAAGGTACAAAAATGAGCCTGGATGCGAGAATACAAGCGCTAACGAGCATTGGGGGGACCTTAGCTGGTCACATTTAAACATGTCAGTAAGGCGTACAAGGATGGGAGTGTGGCCGTTCGAGATCTTAACTTTACGGTGGAAGACGGGGAATTTGTAGTCCTTATTGGGCCTTCAGGTTGTGGCAAGACCACCACCTTGAAGATGGTAAATCGCCTTATTGAACCCACGTCGGGTGAACTTTATTTGTTTGACAAACCAGCTGTTAGTTGGAGTAAAGTGGAGCTTAGGCGTAAGATCGGATATGTCATTCAGAGTATAGGATTACTGCCACACTTGACAGTTGCTCAAAATATTGCTTTGGTACCGGAACTCTTAGGTTGGTCTAAGAATAAACAGCAACAAAGAGTGGATGAATTACTACAGCTAGGTGGTATGGATCCAGCAACGTTTCGCCATCGCTATCCGGCCCAGTTATCAGGTGGCCAACAACAGCGTATCGGAGTGCTGAGAGCATTGGCGGCCGATCCGGAACTAATTCTCATGGATGAGCCTTTTGGTGCCCTTGATCCCCTAATGCGTGAACAACTGCAGATAGAGCTGAAAAACATCAAGGAACGGCTTAAGAAAACAATTATTTTTGTTACTCACGATTTAAACGAAGCCTTGTTTTTGGCAGATCGGATTATCATTATGAAAGAAGGGATGGTGGTCCAGGACGACACACCTGAAGGTGTCTGCCAAAGTCCGGTCAATAAATTTGTAGCCCACTTTGTGCATAGGGCGCTAAGCCCGGCTGTTCCGACAACAATAGTGTCTCGACTCCGACCGGAACGAGTGGTGGCCATTTCCAACCGGCGCCGCTCCTAGAAAGGTGTGCCACCCAAAAGTAAAACAATTTGTTCTAACCGATTAGGTGGAAGATGATTCCTCAAGTTATCGGTAGGGGGCTATTATTGATGCTAATGATTTGGCAACAGATGTGGATCTATGTTGCCGAAAACTTACCAGAAATTCTACTGGCCGTTAAGGACCATATGATATTACTGGTGCTGCTGCCAGTCGGAGCGGCAGCAGCAGTAGCTGTGCCGTTGGGGGTTATGGCTACTCGCTGGCCATTGCTAGAACGATTAGCGATTCCTTTTGCTGATGTTATCCAGACCATACCGAGTTTGGCTTTGCTAGCTTTGCTTATACCCCTTGGTTTTGGTATTGGCAATAAACCGGCTATATTTGCCTTGTTTCTCTATTCGCTACTTCCTATTTTACAGAACACTTACACTGGTATTAAGAATGTGGATCCCGATCTTAAAGAAGCAGCCGTTGGTATGGGAATGACTGATTTTCAGTTGTTATGGAAGGTGGAATTACCACTTTCTATTCCGGTAATAATGACAGGGGTGCGCACAGCTACTGTGATGGCTGTGGGCACCGCCACGCTAGCAGCCATGGTTGGCGGCGGGGGCTTAGGTTGCTATATAGTCCGTGGGCTGCAAATGATGCGTGATTACATGGTCCTGGTAGGTGCTATTCCTTCGGCTGTGCTGGCTCTATTGGCCGATGGTTTTCTTGTATTGGTGGAGCAGTGGGTTACACCGAAAGGATTAAGACTTTTACAGCAAAAAAGTCAGTGAAGAAAAAGGAGGAGCCGAAAGTGCCGCAAAAGATACTGAAGGCGGCAATGTTATTGGTAATTGCTTGCTTTGTGTTCACCGGCTGTAGTTCGCAAATGCCGTCAGCAGCAGAAAAAACAGGACAAGAGGAAAAGAACCAGATAGACAAACCTGGCGATGGTACATTAGTACGCATTGGCTCGCAAGGCTATGCTGAAGTAGAAATCCTAGCTGAAATGGTTAAGGCTATAATTGAAGAAGAGACTAATCATCCGGTGGAACATGTTAAGAACTTGGGCGGTGAGTTTCTCACCCAAAAAGCTACGGTACAAGGTGACCTAGACTTTTTCCTAACATTTACTGGAACTCAGTTTCTCGGTACGTTCCAGCAAAAAGCTACCCCAGAGTGGCGGGACCCGGATAAAGTTTGGCAATATGTGCATGATCACATGATGTCCGACTTTGGTCTGTATACCTTTCCTGCCTTTGGTTATAACAACATTTGGGCCATGGCCGTAAAAAGAGACACTGCTGAGAAGAATCATCTTAAGAAGATCAGTGATCTTGAACCTTATGCCGGTAATATGCAACTAGGCACTGATCCTACTTTCCCTGACTACCCAGGACAAGGATATAAGGAACTTTGTGCCACCTATGGTTTCAAGTTTAAGAAAGTAGTGCCTATGGATTTAGGGCTTCTATACCGAGCATTGAAGAATGCTGAAGTAGATGCAGCTGTGGTTTATTCCACCGATGGTCGCAACCGGGCCATGGATTTTGTCTTACTAGAAGATGATAAAGCCTTCAATCCACCTTATTATTCTATTACTGCTACTCGCCGTGATTTTCTGGATAAGCATCCGGAAATAGAAGAAGCAGTTAAGAAACTAGGTGGAATAATTACCGACGAGGATATGATTGCATTAAATGCTAAAGTGGATGTTGAACACCAAGATGCTGCCGCGGTGGCTCGGGAGTTTCTCAAGGCAAAAGGTTTAGTAAAATAATAATAAATTCCGTTGTACACGAGTTTGCCAATTATCGTAAGGGTGCTGGCTAATGTCTCATGGCCCAATGAATAGAGCCCTGGGCATTACCTACTGGGAAGCCCAAGGCCTTATGAGTTTAACCGAATGTTATCTGATGATTCGTCAAACTTGGTGAACTGCCGTATACTGATATATGAACAAAAAATCCCTATCTATATTTGCTAAAAAAATTCCTCGTTAAGTCCGTTAGCCTAAAGGGAATTAGTCCAGATAATTAAGACACAAGTTCTCTATCCAACGCTCGATACTGCAGTGCTTCTGCGATATGTTCTGCCTGAATTTGTTCATGGCCAGCCAGGTCGGCGATGGTACGGGCTACTTTGAGGATACGGCTATGAGCGCGAGCCGAAAGTCCTAGGCGTGTGTAAGCTGTTTGGACGAGGGCTTGCGCTTCTTTTCCTAGTCGGCAAAAGCGCTGGAGCTGAGCCGGTGTCATCTCGGCGTTACTGCGGGTGGATGTGCCTGCAAAGCGTTGGTGTTGGATAGCGCGGGCAGCTTCAACCCGCTGGCGAATAGTGGCAGAAGACTCACCGAGGTCGCTTTTTCCCGTAAGATCGGCATAAGATATCCGTGGTACCTCGACATGAAGATCCAACCTATCAAGAAGTGGTCCTGAGACGCGTGAGCGGTAGCGAGCAATGGCATACGGTGTACAAATGCATTCTTTAATGGAATCGCCAAAAAATCCGCAAGGGCAAGGATTGCTTGCAGTAATAAGAAGTGGCCTAGTAGGGAAGGTAAAGCTGGCCTGAGCCCGGGCAATAGTGAGGAACCCGTCTTCTAGCGGCTGTCGGAGCGCTTCTAGAATAGAGCGGGGAAACTCAGGAAATTCATCGAGAAAAAGCACCCCTAAATGGGCAAGAGTTAGTTCTCCTGGCTTGGGTAAGCGTCCTCCACCTACTAGGCCTGCAACTGAGATGCTATGATGTGGAGCGCGAAATGGTCTTTCAGTGATCCAAGGCCGACTATCATCTAATAGACCAGCTGCACTATAAATTTGACTCAGCTCTAAGGATTCGGCAAAAGTCAAAGAAGGTAAGATACCAGGCATACACCGGGCTAGCATAGTTTTGCCTGAGCCTGGTGGACCTACCAAATAAACGTTATGGCCGCCAGCGGCAGCAATTTCCAATGCCCGTTTGGCATGTTCTTGGCCTCGAACCTGGGCAAAATCGAGACAAGTTGTCCCTCGGCTAGGTGTGAAGGTTTTATCAGGCACAGGGACAGGCTCTCGTGTACCTTGCAACACTTCCACCACTTGAGTCAGATTATCTAGAGCATAAACTTCTGTTCCTTGTATCCAACCTGCCTCGGCGGCATTGCCGATGGGTACAAAAAAGGGACCAAAACCTTCACGCTGAAGACAAGAGATTAGGGGCAAGATGCCAGGAATTGACCTAAGAGAGCCGTCCAAAGAAAGCTCACCTAAAAACACAGTTTTGGGCCAATCGGTAAGTGGTGCTATTTCGGAAGCAGCTAGAATACCTACGGCTAAGGCCAAATCAAAGGCCGGTCCTTCTTTGGGCAAGTCTGCCGGTGCTAAATTTACGGTGATGCGTTGACTGGGAAATTCAAATCCGCTGTTTTTTATGGCGGCTCGTACTCGTTCCCGTGCTTCCCGCACAGCGGCATCAGGTAATCCCACTAAGTTAAATTGAGGCAGCCCGTTTGCTACATCTACTTCTACTTTAATAGGTGTTCCGTTAATACCATAAAGAGCAGCAGCATTTACTTGAGCTAGCAACGGTGAAAACCTCCTTTAGCCCCATATTCTCTTTGAAATTGGCTTTTCCCTCCCTGGGAAAAGTTATTTTTAGTGAAAAATAGATCTCAAAGACAGAACTTGTGAAAGTCTTGCTTTTTTAACTTACTTTGGATAAACTAGTTATAGTGATTATCATTATGTAAAAGGGAGGCTAGGTATGACTGCAAGAAACGAAATTTTCCGCTGCTTGATTTGCGGAAACGTAGTAGAAGTATTGCATGCTGGTCAAGGGGAGCTTGTATGTTGTGGTCAGCCTATGCAGCTTTTGGTGGCAGATACCGTAGAAGCCAGTCATGAAAAACATGTTCCAATGGTGGAAAAAGTCCCCGGCGGATTCAAGGTTAAGGTAGGCAGCGTAGCTCACCCCATGGTTTCCGAACACTACATTGAGTGGATTGATTTAATAACTTCCGAAGGTGTTCTCCGTCGCTTTTTGAATCCAGGGGATGCGCCGGAAGCTGAGTTTAAGTCTGCAGCCGAAAGCGCTACGGCTAAGGCCTACTGCAATTTACACGGATTATGGGCAAGTAAATAAATAGGTAACGCGGGTTCTTGCCGGGCGGTCAGCCCGGCTTTTTGTTAACCGAATGAAAGCTTTCCAAGCAAGGCATGCTAGTTTTGAGGAAGCCGGTAGAGGAACTTATCACTACATTTGACACCGAACGTTATACCAGCGATTACCAAGCAGCGTTGGCAGAACTTATTGCTCTAAGTAGCTGATGCTCAGGTAAAAGAAGTGTTGTCAGCAGCACGTACTGAAGTGCTGGATTTGATGGAAGCACTTAAGACTAGTTTGAGCAAAATACAAAAACAACAGAAAAAGCCCAAGAAAACAGAACCCTTGCGGACAAACTATTTGTGTACCGTATAGTGTGCGTTCGCTGCTGGGAACACCGGCGTCCACTCCTGTTAGCAGGGAGGAGTGGCCATTGAGCAGAAGTAGTGATAGCATAATGAGTATTAAGAATCGGTTACAAGCTTACGGAGATTTATTTGCCTCGGCGCTGCAGGCAGGGAAAGCGTTTCTAAGATGTACCGGTCTTCGATGGCCAAGGCTCCAGCGAGTTAGCGAGGTTAACAGTTATTTCTTTTTGGTTACCTTGGGAGGATTTGTAGCCAGCAGCTACTAATTTATACAATAGAAAAGAAAGTAGAGCAGTTTTGCTGTGGGGGGAGAAACTATGTCCGAACTTCAGGAGCGAGAATTATGGTTAGCTGTGTCCCAGGTGCCGAAAATAGGACCACGCTCGTTTTATCAACTGTTGGATACCTTCGGCAGTATGAAACAGTTTTGGACGGTCCCGGCTGATGAAGTCAGGAGTCTAATGGCCCCGTTAGGCAATCAGCGATTAGAGGCTTTACTTAGGGCTCGGCAACAGTTTGACCCGGAAAAAACCACTGCTGCCTTGGCTAAAGCTGGGACTAAGATAGTGACTTTGCTAGATGATAACTATCCTGCTAATCTTAAGACCATCTTTGATCCGCCGCCGGTTTTGTATTACCGGGGGGAATTTCAGGCGACTGACGAGTTAGCAGTGGCTATTGTTGGTGCCAGACGTGCTACTTTCTATGGCCGAGAAATAGCTTCCCGGTTTGCGCGGGAACTGGCCCAAGCTGGCATTACCGTTGTAAGCGGACTAGCTCGGGGAATAGATTCTGCTGCTCATCGTGGTGCTGTGGCAGGGAAGGGGCGTACGTTGGCTGTGCTAGGTTGTGGGCTTAATGTTATATACCCACCAGAGAACGCTCGTTTGTATGATGAAATAGCATCCCAAGGAGCAGTACTCACAGAGTTTCCCTTAAGTACTCGGCCCGATGCCCGGAATTTCCCTCGTCGTAATCGTATAATTAGCGGATTGGCACGGGCAGTCTTGGTGGTGGAAGCAGCAGCCACTAGTGGATCCTTAATTACGGCCGATTTTGCTTTAGAGCAAGGTCGCGAGGTGTTTGCTGTTCCTGGTCCCATTACTAGTTCTTTGAGTATTGGTACTAACAATCTGATTCGTCAGGGAGCACGTTTAGTCCAAAAGGTGACGGATATAATAGAAGAATTAGGCTGGACAATAAAAACAACAGCAGAAACTTCCCCACCGATACCCGTACTGGAGCTGACTGCAAACGAAAAACAAGTTTACGCTTGTTTTAGCGAGGGCACAGGTAGTATTCATATCGATGAGCTTGTGCGCCAGAGCGGGTTGACAGCACAGGAAGTTACTGCCATACTTATGATGCTGGAACTAAAGGGATTAGTGAGACAACTTCCGGGCAAGATGTTTTTTCGCTTGCCCACAAATTTATAGGTGTTTAGCTGGGGCGGTTTAACCATGGGGGGTAACAAGAATGAGCAAATGTCTATTAATTGTAGAATCACCGGCCAAAGCCAAGACTATAGAAAAGTTTCTAGGTAAGAACTATGCTGTAGCCGCTTCCATGGGGCATGTACGTGATTTACCACGCAGCCAGCTGGGGGTAGACGTGAATAATAATTTCGCTCCCAAATACATTACTATTCGAGGTAAGGGAAAGATTCTAAAAAAGCTAAGAGAGGCTGCCAAAAAAGCAGATAAAGTCCTGCTGGCTTCTGACCCGGATCGAGAAGGTGAAGCCATTGCTTGGCATCTAGCCCACAGCTTGGGGATTAAGCCTACAGATAAGTGCCGGGTAGAATTTAATGAGATTACTAAAGAAGCGGTAAAGGAATCGGTTAAGAACCCACGACCTATTGATGAAAAGCGGGTGGATGCGCAACAGGCCCGCCGTATACTGGACCGGCTGGTGGGTTATAATTTAAGCCCATTGCTGTGGGAAAAAGTCCGGGGTGGGTTATCGGCTGGGCGTGTGCAGTCAGTGGCAGTGAAGCTTATCTGTGACCGCCAGCGGGAAATAGACTGTTTTATACCAGAAGAATATTGGACTGTTAAAGCTGAATTGTTGGCACCGAGCGAAGAGAAGTTTACCGCACAGCTTCTTTCTCGTGGTAAGGAAAAATTAGAGCTCAAAAGTGAAGCTGAAGCACAAGCTGTTGTAGAAGCCCTAAAAAAAGAAGTGCCCCAAGTGGCAGACGTGACTTTGAAAGAACGACGTCGGCTACCACGGCCACCTTTTACCACTAGCACCTTGCAACAAGAAGCTGGTCGTAAATTAGGCTTTACAGTGAAAAAAACCATGGCGATAGCGCAGGTATTGTACGAGGGTTTGGAAGTCGGGCAAGAAGGGCGTGTGGGTCTAATTACTTATATGCGTACTGATTCCACTCGTATTTCGCCCCAGGCGAGAGAAGAGGCCGTACAATATATTACTGATGTTTATGGCCAAGAGTTTGTTGGACCGGGGACAATGTCCAAGGGCCGAGGTCGCATCCAGGACGCTCATGAAGGTATTCGGCCGACACGGGCTAGCCGTCGGCCAGAGGATGTGGCTAAGTATCTGACTCGAGATCAATTACGGCTTTATACCCTGATCTGGGAACGGTTTTTGGCTAGTCAAATGGCACCGGTGGTGTACGATAGCGTGACTGCCAAGATTACCGCTGGCGAATTTGTTCTTAGGGCCAGTGGTTCTAAAGTAAAGTTTCCAGGGTATAGTGTGCTTTATGAAGAAGCTGCTGAGGACAGCGAGGAGGAAAAAGGAACAGAACTTCCTCCTTTGGCAGCTGGGGATCAGCTCAAGTTAAAACGCATTTTGCCGGAACAGCACTTTACCCAACCACCGGCAGCTTATACTGAAGCTTCATTGGTAAAAACCTTAGAGGAGCAGGGCATCGGTCGGCCTAGTACCTATGCTCCTACTATTGAAACCATAATTAAACGTGGTTATGTGGTCCGGGAACAGAAACGGTTAAAACCGACAGAATTAGGTTTTGTGGTTACTGATCTTTTGGCTGAGTATTTTCCGGAAATTGTTGATCCTAAGTTTACGGCAGCTATGGAAAACCAGCTGGATTTAGTAGAAGAGGGCGAAGCTGTATGGACCGAAGTTGTGGGGGACTTTTTTGGACCGTTTTCGGAACGGGTACAACAGGCTAAAGACAAAATGGGGCCAGTCCAGTTAGCAGAAGAGGAAAGCGATGAGGTTTGTGAAAAATGCGGGCGGAATATGATAATTAAAACAGGGCGTTTCGGCAAGTTCTTGGCCTGCCCCGGGTTCCCTGAATGTAAGAATACGAAACCAATCCGCGAAGGTACTGGTGTAAGCTGTCCTTTGTGTGGAGGTGAAATGGTAGTAAGAACATCGCGCCGCGGTCGCCGTTTTTATGGTTGCGACAACTACCCTGAATGTACTTTTGTAACTTGGGACCCCCCAACATCTAAGCGCTGCCCTGAGTGCGGTTCCCTCATGGTACGCAAAGAACCTAAGCGACAACCGCCCTACCTGGCATGTAGTAATAAAGAATGCAAGTACAAAGAAGCAATGCCAAGTGAAGTAGGTAAGGATGAAGCTAAAGCGGGTGACGTACAAGGGGTGAAGTCATGACGGAAGAAGTAGTGGTTATAGGTGCCGGCTTAGCTGGGAGTGAGGCTGCTTGGCAATTGGCCAGCCGTGGTCTCAAGGTGCGTTTGATAGAAATGCGTCCGGAGAAACTAACACCAGCACACAAAACGGGACTTTTTGCTGAATTAGTCTGCAGCAATTCCCTTAGAGCCGAGGCACTAGATAATGCAGTAGGCTTGTTAAAAGAAGAAATGCGCCGTTTGAACTCTTTAATCATGCGTGTAGCTGACAGCGAACGGGTTCCTGCCGGTGGTGCTTTGGCAGTGGATCGAGAAGCCTTTTCAGAGCGCATTACAGCCGAGCTTATATCTAACCCTAATATTGTAGTTGAACGCTCGGAAGCAGTAGTAGTACCACTCAGTACGGGGATTACAATACTAGCCACCGGTCCGTTAACATCACCATCTTTGGCCAGTAGCATAGCCGAGCTAACCGGTACTGAGCAACTATATTTTTACGATGCTGTAGCACCTATAGTTACGCTGGAATCAGTAGATAAGAATCACAGTTTTTGGGGTTCTCGTTACGGCAAGGGTGGAGAAGCGGCCTATCTTAATTGCCCGCTTACGGAAGAGGAATATTTAACTTTTTGGAGAGAACTAATCGAGGCTGAACAATATCCGTTAAAAGAATTTGAGGAGTTAAAGCTATTTGAAGGTTGCATGCCTATTGAAGAAATGGCTCGGCGGGGCTTAGACACTATGCGCTACGGTCCGCTTAAGCCAGTAGGCCTAGTGGATCCTAAAACGGGGAGGCAACCTTTCGCTGTAGTACAATTACGCCAAGACAATCACCATGGTACGTTATATAATATGGTGGGATTTCAAACTCGACTAAAATGGCATGAGCAAAAACGTGTGTTTGGTCTTATCCCAGCTTTGCGGCAAGCCGAATTTGTCCGTTACGGGGTAATGCACAAAAATACTTTTATAAACTCACCCAAAGTGCTAACTCCTACTTGGCAGTTCAAAGATCATCCTCAGATATTTGTTGCAGGACAATTAAGTGGGGTAGAGGGGTACGTGGAGTCGGCAGCTTCCGGCCTTATTGCAGGCATTAATGCTGCTCGCTTAGCTTATGGCCAAAAGCCAGTAGTTCTTTCGCCTGAGACGGCCTGTGGTGCCTTAGCTCAATATATTACCACCGCCGACCCTGATCATTTTCAGCCCATGAATATCAACTTCGGTCTATTTCCGCCTCTGGTGGAGCAAGTTAAAAATCGTCGTCAGCGTAATTTGGCTTTGGCTCACCGTGCCTTAGAGGTACTGGAACACAATTGGAAAGATTTAGAATTATAGGGTTGCCAAAACATTCTTTTTGTGCTAGTATATGTAGCGTACCAATACTCACGAGGTGGCTGACTGTGACTTGGCAGGATAAGGTAAATGCTTTCATTGGTTACTTGTGCAATAGCCGGGGTTATTCGTCTCATACTATAGCTGCCTATGAAGGTGATCTAGCCCATTATGCAGCTTTTTGCCTAGATCAGGATGTAGACCCAGCGTTGCCCCCCCGGGGATTTCTCCGGGGCTATTTAGGTTTTTTGGCGCAGCGTGGTTATGGTAAGCGTACCATTGCCCGGCGCATAGCGGCGCTCAGGGCTTTTTTTCGATACCAGTCTCAGGAATATGGAGTCGATAATCCAGCCGAGCAGCTACACAGTCCTAAGCTTCAGACGACCTTACCCAAATTCTTATCTGAAGAGCAAGTGGAGGCACTTATCCAAGCCCCAGACACCAAAACTGCGCAGGGCTGTAGAGATGCTTGTATTTTAGAATTACTGTATTCCACCGGTTGCCGAGTGAGTGAGTTAGTGGGATTAAATCTAGAGGACCTCAATTTTTCGGCAGGCTGTGCTCGTGTTCTAGGCAAAGGCCAGCGAGAACGGGTAGTTCTTTTAGGAGAGCGGGCGCTG
>JAAYWY010000106.1 GCA_012516165.1 Bacillota bacterium | reverse complement strand
ACTCCCTGTGGAAAAATGATCGACCATTTGACCCTGATTATAAGTGGTCTCCCATTCGAGAAGCAAGGTGACCGGAATCCCTATGTGGTTGTCAAAGTTCTCTAACTTAACCTATTGACTCTTCATAGCACGTCTTCGGATGCAAGCTGCCCCTACGTGATACTGCACCCACTTGTAGGGGAGGGGCTCCGTCCCCTCCCGAAAAACAACCCCACAGATCCCTTGGTACACGTCCGATCTCCGCATTGGTGTGTACCACAGGGAATACGGACAGGCACAAAGACCTGTCCCTACGTGATACTGCACCCACTTGTAGGGGAGGGGCTCCGTCCCCTCCCGAAAAACAGCCCACTTGTAGGGGCCGGATGCCCTCCTGGCCCGTGCTACTTTGGCGACATGCCCGGGGCTCGCTCTTGACTCGCTTTCTGGGTAGTGTTATTATGACAATGAATTGAATACTAATCCTTCAGGGGCTGGTGAGAGGAGCAATCCTCAATTCCGCACCGGCGGTGATGGCCTATTTGGCCTAAGCCCGCGAGCCGCAAGGCAGATCCGGGGTAGATCCGGAGCCGACAGTACAGTCTGGATGAAAGAAGGAGGTGGATGATACTACTTATTGCTTTGGCTATGATTGTGCATGCCCCTGAGATGATTAAGTCTCAGGGGCTATTTGTATTTAGGCAGGAGGTGGTCCGATGGAGTTTAATACTGCCGATGCTAAGTATATGGATCAAGCCCTGGCCCTAGCCAAGAAAGCTTGGGGCCAAACTTCCCCGAACCCCATGGTGGGAGCTGTGGTGGTGAAGGAAGGTGAGGTGGTGGGCGAGGGATTTCACCCGGCGGCGGGAGCGTCTCATGCAGAAGTTTTGGCTCTTAATGCGGCGGGGCAGCGAGCGGCCGGTGCCGATCTTTATGTAACCCTGGAGCCTTGCTGCCACCGTGGGCGCACCGGTCCGTGCACCGATGTTATCCTGGCGGCAGGGGTGAAGCGGGTGATAGTTGCCACTTTGGATCCTAATCCGTTAGTTGCTGGGCAAGGAGTCAAAAAACTGCGCCAGGCGGGGGTAACAGTGGAGGTGGGGCTTAAAGAAGAGGAGGCGCGCCGCCTAAATGAAGCTTTCTTTACTTTTATTACTAAGGGCCGTCCTTTTGTAACGGCCAAATGGGCGATGACTATGGACGGGAAAATAGCCTGCGTTGGTGGTACCGGTTCCCCTATTTCTGGGCCGGTTGCTCATCGCTGCGTTCACGAACTGCGCCATCGAGTGGATGCTATTATGGTGGGCGTGGGTACAGTCCTGGCCGATAACCCGCTACTTACTGCCCGTCGATTCGGTAAGCCAACAAGCAAAGATCCCATCCGAGTAATTTTAGACAGCAACTTGCGTACGCCGCCCACGGCGCGGCTTTTGCACAGCGGTTCCAGTGCCCCTACCTGGATTGCTTGTTTAGAATCCGCCGCCAGGGGCCCGTCACCGCTGAAGGAGCTCCCTGGTGTTGAGCTGCTTCCTTTGCCGGAAAAAGCCGGGCATCTAGATTTACAGGCTTTATTCCAATTGCTAGGAACTAGACAAATAACCCATGTGCTGCTAGAAGGGGGCAGCACGGTGAACTATGCTGCCTTGCAAGAAGGCGTTATTGATAAAATAATCTGTATTGTAGCCCCTAAATTAGTGGGAGGTGCAGCGGCACCTACCCCCATGGGTGGTCAGGGCCAAAGAGAAATGAGTGCTGCCTGGCCAGCCAAAATCCACCGTACCTATATGTTGGGTGGCGATGTGGTGATCGAAGCCTACCTTGATAGCAAAGATAGCAAAGGAGAAAACCCATGTTTACCGGATTAGTAGAGAGCTTGGGCTGTGTGCACCGTGTGAGCTTTGGCACCGCAGCCAATCGGATTCAAATTGAGTCCTCAGATTTGGCTCCCAAAGTGCAGTTGGGTGACAGCGTTGCCGTGAACGGAGTCTGCCTCACTGTTTGCCAGAAAGAGGGCAGCCGGCTCCTGTTTGATGTTATGCCGGAGACGGTGAGCAAAACTAACCTATCCCAATTAAAGAGCGGTTCCGGGGTCAACCTTGAGCGGGCTTTGGCGATGGGCGATCCTGTGGGCGGCCACCTGGTAACCGGACATGTAGACGGGATCGGTACTGTAGTTTCCCGGCAAGTTCAGGGCAATGCTGCTTTGTTTCAGATTGAAGCCTCGCCAGGCATAACAGATCTTCTAGTCCCGAAAGGCTCGGTGGCGGTGGATGGTGTTAGTTTAACCATCGTTGAGCTCAAGCAGTGCCGTTTCAGTGTTTCCCTGATCCCGCATACTCTCAAGACGACGGTTTTGCAGTATCGCCAAGTTGGGGACCAAGTAAATCTGGAAACAGATATGCTAGGCAAATATGTATTTTTTTATCTGCGTCAGGTGAAAGAAAAGTCGGCTACACCAGCAGCTATAACCGCCGATTTTCTACAGCAGCATGGGTTTCTTTAGTTTATTAACATTATTGAAGATTCGAAAGGAGTTGGTCCTGTGGGTTTTCCTTTTGCTTCTATAGAAGAAGTGCTGGCAGAAATAAAAAGCGGCCGACCGGTGGTGGTAGTAGATGACGAAAACCGAGAAAACGAAGGAGACCTGGTCGTGGCTGCCGAGAAAGTCACCCCGGAGATTATTAACTTTATGATCAGCTATGGGCGTGGTTTGGTTTGCTTGCCCCTAACTGAACAGCGGGCCGATGAACTGGAGCTTAGTCCCATGGTGTGGTCGAACCAAGATCCCATGAAAACTGCTTTTACTGTTTCCGTGGACGCTGGCGAAACCAGCACCGGTATTTCAGCTTTTGAGCGGGCATACACCATTAAAAAAGTTATTGATCCTGCTGCCCGGCCCGAAGATTTTAATCGGCCAGGCCATGTTTTCCCCCTTCGCGCCAAAAAAGGCGGTGTTTTGCAGCGGGCTGGCCATACCGAAGCTGCTGTGGACTTGGCTCGGCTGGCTGGGCTGTATCCGGCCGGAGTTATTTGCGAAATTATCAAGGACGACGGCACCATGGCTCGCCTGCCGGACCTGGTAGAGTTCACCCAGCAGCACGGGCTAAAGCTGTTTAGCATTGCCGATCTGATCCGTTACCGCCTGCGCACAGAAAAGCTAATAAAGAAAGCAGCCGAAGCCCACCTGCCGACAATTTACGGCCAGTTTATGATTAAAGCCTACAAAGACTTGGTCCATCAATGTTTGCATCTGGCTGTGGTCAAAGGCGATCCCAGTGGGCCGGAACCCACCTTGGTTCGGGTTCATTCCGAATGTTTTACCGGCGATGTGCTCGGATCACTGCGCTGCGATTGCGGTGACCAACTAGCGCAAGCCCTGCAGAATATCGAAGCCGCTGGCCGGGGTGTAGTCCTATATCTGCGCCAAGAAGGGCGCGGGATTGGTTTGGAGGCAAAGCTTCAATCTTATGCTCTCCAGGAACAAGGGTTGGATACCGTGGAAGCCAATTTAGCTTTGGGCTATCCGGCTGATTTGCGCGAATATGGTATCGGGGCCCAAATATTGGCAGACTTGGGTATCACCAAAGTTCGGCTCATGACCAATAACCCCCGTAAACTAAATGGCCTTAGCGGGCACGGTCTGGAAATTGTCGAGCGGGTACCGCTTGTTATTCCACCGAACAAAAACAACCGCCGCTACCTGGCCACTAAGCAGCAGAAAATGGGTCATTTGCTCAGCGTATAAATATTGAGGAGGAAATCAAATGATTACCATCGAAGGACAATTAGTTGCCACCGATAGGCGCTTTGCCTTGGTAGTGGCCCGTTTTAATGAGTTTATCACCTCGCGGCTGTTAAGCGGTGCTAAGGACTGTTTGCTACGCCATGGTGCCCGGGAGGAAGATTTATCGGTGATCTGGGTGCCTGGAGCATTTGAAATTCCCCTGGTGGCCAAGAAACTGGCACAGAGCCAGGAATATGATGCCGTAATTTGTCTGGGGGCAGTAATTCGCGGAGCCACACCTCATTTTAACTATGTAAGTTCCGAAGTGGCCAAGGGGATTGCCCAGGTAGGACTACAAACCGAAGTGCCTGTTATTTTTGGCGTCTTGACCACGGACAATATTGAGCAAGCCATCGAACGGGCTGGTACCAAAGCGGGCAATAAAGGTTGGCAAGCTGCTTTAGATGCCATGGAGATGTGCTCTTTGCTGGCCCAGCTGCCATCCAATAACAGTTATGAGCAAAGTTGATAAACCCAAGCTATTACTTCAGCCACCAATTGGTATAGCTCCGGTGGGATTTCTTCTTGCAGTCCCAGCCCAGCCAAGGTTAGGGCCAGCGGCTCGTTTTTATAGATTGGCACGCCAGCTTCCTTGGCCCGCTCCAAAATCCGATCGGCGATAACGCCTTTGCCGCTGGCCACCACCCGGGGGGCATTGTCTTTATCTGGGTTGTAAGCCAGGGCAGCGGCCACAGGACGTTCTTTTTTCACTATAGGACACCTCCTTGTTAACAACAATGGTTTAAATCGGCTGGCATTTAGATATAACCTAAAAACGACAGGACAGTACCCTATCGCTGTGATGCTCTCAAGCGAACAACCTTCAAGTAGCTTACCCTGTTAGTTAAAAGGGGAGACGTTAAGCAGTGCTGCGACGTGCGCTCCCTAGGTGGCTATTTTGGCTATAGGTCCGGCTCGTGATTGTCCTACGCTTTCGCGCGACCTTTCAACGAACGAACTCGACTTCGCTCGGGCCGCTCCCGAACCCGCCCTTTCAGGGCTCAAACATGCGTCCGCTTTTTCCCTCGCTACGTCTCGTTCTTTTAATGGCGGTCGCAAAGCTTCGCTTAAGGACAATCACTAAAGCCGGACCAAGAGTAATAGGTAGCGTTAAAAAGAACGATCGCCAAGACCACCTGGCGTTGCATTTTAATGGGGTGTAGGTGTATTTTCAAATCATACAAAAGCATCCAGCGGCCGGTAATTATCCGGTCCTGGCGGTTCAACCAGCTCGGCTATGCTGGTTACTTTTTTCTGGGCCGTAGTCAGAGCTGCCAGCTCCCAGCCGAGGGCACCAAAGCGTTTCTTGAGCTCCGGACAAGCTGCTTGAGCCCGGCTCAGAAAAGAACTATCCTCGGCCCAGACTTTGGCCGCCAGGTTCCGGCCTTGTATCCAAAGCTGGATCCAAACTTGGCCCCAGGCAGCTGTGGAGAGACGGATTACCAGCGACTGCAGCTGGTCCTCTGCCAGCGGCTGTTCTTCCTGCCCTTGGTAGCGGAATATGACAAAGACTTCGCCCTGGTTTTGTCCTGCTTGAAGTGTCAATATACGTATTGCTTCCTGATCCGGATACAGCGGCCAGGTGCGGTTTATAGTCTCTTGTCCTTCCGGGGCTGCATCTGGGCGACGCAGGAGATACTTAAGCGCCGCCTTGATTTTCTGAGGGCTATCTTTTATCTGGAGGCTCTCTAGGAACGCTAGAGTGGACCAGAAGGCTGGGCGATCCTCAGCCGGTATGTCTTTGGCACAACTGATAAATTTATGTACCAATTCCCGACTGAGGGGCAGGCGCCAGCGCAGCAGCTGTTGTACCACGTGTTTAGTTTCGTGATTAGCTTTAAGCCCCAAGGTTTGAAACAGCGCTTGAATATCCGGGCCCTGTTTATAACCGGTAGGCAAAAGCTTTACTTGAATTTTGCTCGGTTCCACCGTTTGTACCTGGACCCAAAACGGCCCCGGACCTGAAGGCAGCGCCCCGCTGGCGGTGTATGTGCGCCCGGCTAGCTGGAGAGCAGCCTTACCGTCACTAGTGGAAATTAGTTTGGCGGGCAGCACTTGACCAGGTTTTAAAGCCGATAATACATCTTGGGGGGCAAGTTCCGGGCTCGGAAGGATAGGAACAAAATCAAGATACATAAGCCATCTCCCCTTATACTTTACTTATCGGCATTAATCAATACCAACTAAAGTACTAGGTTTACTTGACAATTAAAGAGAAGCTCGTTATAGTTTAGACATGATTAAAATTTAAATTATTAATTAAAGCTATCGAACTTAAAGGAGGAATGGGCTTCGTATGGCTAAACAGGGCGGCAATTTACTTGTCAAATTGGGCATTGCAATTATTATCGGTATTTTACTAGGTCTTGTCGTATCGGAACCGGTGATGGCTCTATTTCAGACCATCCACTATATACTAGGACAGCTAATTTCCTTTTGTGTTCCCTTAGTCATTGTGGGCTTTATTGCGCCTGCCATTACCGAATTTAAAGTCAATGCCAGTAAAATTATGGGGATTACTATTTTACTGGCCTATCTATCGTCTATCGGTGCGGCTACTTTTGCTACCGTGCTGGGTTACCTAATTGTACCTCATCTTTCCATTGCCACCGAAGCAGGCAAACTAGTTGAGCTACCGAAAACAATTATCGAGCTTAACATACCGCCGATCATGAGTGTAATGAGCGCTTTGGTATTGGCTTTGCTGCTGGGACTGGCCACTGTCAATACCAAATCAGCTACCATGGAAAAGCTGCTGAAAGAATTTCAAAATATCGTTTTAGATATTATCAACAAGGTGGTTATCCCTGCTTTACCGGTATTTATCGCCACCACTTTTGCTGGCCTGGCTTATGAGGGGACCTTAACCAAGCAACTGCCGGTATTTATTGAGGTGGTTATCATTGTCATTTTGGCCCATTATGTCTGGCTAGCTTTATTGTACAGTATTGGAGGAGCAATGCTGCGAGCCAATCCGTGGAACGTAATCAAGCATTATGGTCCAGCGTATCTCACTGCTTTGGGGACCATGTCCTCGGCTGCCACCTTATCAGTGGCCCTGGAATGTATCCACAAGAATCGGATCATACCTCGTCAAATCCAGGATTTTGTTATACCTTTGTGCAACACTGTTCACTTGTGCGGATCAGTTCTTACCGAGACTTTCTTTGTTATGACCATATCTAAAATGATCTACGGCAGCATACCTCCAGTTGGCACCATGGTTACATTTATACTGCTCCTGGGGGTATTTGCTGTGGGGGCACCTGGTGTACCCGGCGGCACAGTTATGGCTTCGCTGGGACTTGTCACCAGCGTGCTGGGGTTCGATCAGACTGGTGTTGGTTTATTGCTGTCTATATTTGCCCTCCAGGACAGTTTTGGTACCGCCTGCAATGTAACCGGCGACGGCGCTATTGCCATGATGGTTACCGGTATCATGGGGCAGCAGCATGATCAGTCCTCATGCCAGCCATCCTAAAGAATCCAATTCCAGACTCTTGCAGAGAATGTCTTAAGTAAGTATAATAGAGTCAGCGCGTGCTAAGCGTGCTTTCAATTTCATTTATCAAAATAAGAGCCGATGTAGCTCAGGGGTAGAGCAGCGCATTCGTAATGCGCCGGTCGGGGGTTCAAATCCCTTCATCGGCTCCAGTGGAAATGCAGGCGCCTCAAGTATTTGAGGCGCTTTTCTAAAAATAACAATGTTAGAACCTTAGCATAATTCGCCGGTTCTAAAATAAGCCCTCTGTTATCAGACTCAAGGAATGCAAGGAGAGAGCAAAGGGGCTGAGCAATAGAAGAAATCAACAAAGAGGCAGAGGGTTTTAATATAATAGTGTTGAATAAAAAAGTGTTGAACTGATATTTTTACTAACTAAGGGAATTATGGAGGGATCTAAGATGCTAAGACGAGCTGAGGAAATGAGACAAGAAATAGCTGCCAACTTACGCGGCGGCCAAGGCCAAGCTAAATTAGTTCATATTTTGGAAAGCAGCCAGGATGAATTAAATGGCAAAGGGAAAATGTTTGCTCAAATAACCCTTTTGCCCGGATCTTCGGTGGGATGGCATCAGCACGTTGGGGATTCCGAGGCCTACTACATACTCAGCGGTCAAGGAATAGTAAATGACAATGGCACAAAAGTGACGGTGCAAGCCGGGGATGTGGTTCTAACTCGCGATGGAGAGTATCACTCCATAGAAAATAACGGTGACGAGGACCTGGTGTTTATAGCGCTTATATTGTTGGCCTAAGAAAGAAATATTGCTGGTTGTTCCCCGCTTATATAGCGGGGTTTTTGCTAATCATGAGAGCAGTTACCACGATAAGTGCTTGGGCAGTGGCAAAATACACATTATAAAAACAAAAAATCCAGCTAACAAGCAGGACGGGAGCGCAAGGAGGTCGGGTAAAAATGATTATTGGTACAGTTACAGTAGAGCTTTACCTGGGGGATATTTTTTCGCTAAAAGAAAAAAGACAAGTTGTCAAAAGCGTTATTGATCGAGTAAGGCGTCGTTTTAATGCGGCTGTGGCGGAAGTGGACCGGCAGGACGATCACCGGTGGGCTGTCCTGGGGCTCGCCTGTGTAGCCAATAGCACGGACCATGTTAACCGGCAATTGGATAGCATTTTAGATTTCCTAGATAAAGACGGCCGTTTTTCGGTGGAAAGCATACATAAAGAGCTGTTGTAGCACGGCTGGGTTTTTGCGCAACCCTACACTTGGGGTATGTTCCGGCATATCTTGCGGGAGGGGCTCTGTCCCCTCCCGCAAGATATAACCCATAGACCTTTGGCATATATCCGGTTCTATGTTGGGTCTGTACCACAGGGAACACGGACAGGCGCAGAGACCTGTCCCTACGTGCGCCCGTGTTCCTGTGATACAAATTGATATTACTGCATGGCCTGATATACTTCATCCGGCAGCAGAATTTTGCCGTCTTTCATTACCCGCATGCTGTCGCCTGACACTTCGTCAATGATTACTGTCTGACCGTCCACTTCGCCGAACTCATATTTAATGTCCAAGAGCTCCAGCTGATGTTTAGCCAAGTCGGCCTTGACAATGGCTGTGGCCTGCCGGGCTGTTTGTTTGATAGCGGAAACAGCATTGGCGGAGAGGATATTTAGTGCGACCAAGGCATCTTCGGTAATTAAAGGGTCGCCGCGCTCATCATCCTTAAGCGTAAATTCGATTAGTGATGGCAAGGGAGTTCCTTCTTGAACATACTTACCGTAACGGCGAACAAAGCTCCCGTAGGCTTTTTCCCGGCAAATAACCTCCAGATTAAAGGAACGTGCTCTTTTTACCACCATGGTGTTGGTACCTGGTTCGGCTGCAATAAAGTGGGTGGGCAAGCCCGCCTGTTGGAGCAAATTAAAAAAATGGACAGTAAGGTTCAAAGAAGCGTTTCCTTTACCGGCTACTTCGCCGATAACATCATTAGCTCCAGGGTCAATTTTGCCATCGGCTCCGGTAACGGCATCTTTAAACAAAAGGAGCAGATTGCCGTCTTCTCGCAGAAATACGTCTTTAGTTTTGCCGCTGTATAGCTTTTGCACAACTGGTCCTCCTTCATCACTGACTAGTTTGATTATAATCGAAGCGGATATTACATACAAGAAACAGTATAAAGTATTAGGTCCTGCCTTATGTGCAGCTGATTTATACTAAGCCCCTCAAAACTGCGCCCGATTGTTAAACGATTATCAGCAGCAGACTATTTTTCCGGGATTAATCAGCATAGTTTTAACATTCTGCGTCAGGAGCTGCGGCATTAAAAAGCTAGTAAATCATAATTTCATATTATTACTACCATTCACAAACTACTATAATAGCGGCAATAGCGGATTATTAAGCTTACCGATTGACAAATATTTAACCAGGCTGTACAATGAAATTGCCGATTAATTGGCAACATCTTCCAGCAACTGGAAACACAATAACAAGCGAAGGGGTGAGAAATGGGCGCGTGCTACCTACTCCTTGTAATTTCTCCTTAATTATGTATGCGCAGAGGAGGAAATATGTATGGATTGGTTGGCTATCACCAAAAGTATTAACGATATTTTGTGGGGGAACTTATTAATCTTTCTTTTGTGCGGCGCCGGTATTATTTTTACTCTTACTCTTCGTTTTGTCCAGGTGCGCAAATTCAAAGAAGGCGTGAATAAGCTGTTTGGCGACCTTACTTTATTT
>JAAYWY010000105.1 GCA_012516165.1 Bacillota bacterium | reverse complement strand
GGTTACCAATACCACCAGGTTTTCCACTAGATTTTCCAATTCTCGGATATTGCCTGGCCAACTATAATCAATCAGAACGTTAACTGTCTGGTTAGAAAATCTCTTGCTCTTGCCGTATTTAGCATTATACTTGCGGAGGAAATAACGAAGTAACGGGGCAATATCATCTTTGCGGCAGCGCAACGGCTGAATATGGATGTTGATAACATTAAGCCGGTAAAATAAATCTTCCCGAAACTTGCCTTCTTTTATCATTTTTTTCAGATCACGGTTAGTAGCAGCAATAATTCTGGTGTCTATTTGTATAGGTTTGACACCACCGATTTTGATTATCTCTCTGTCCTGGATGGCCCGAAGCAATTTTACCTGCATATTCAAATTTACTTCCCCGATTTCATCGAGAAATAACGTGCCACCGTTGGCTAGTTCAAACAGCCCCATTTTCCCTTGTTTTCTAGCACCGGTAAATGCACCTGGTTCATAGCCAAACATTTCTGACTCTATAAGCGACGGCGGTATGGCCCCACAATTTATCTTTACCAAAGGACCATCTTTCCGGTGGCTCAGTCGGTGGATATAGCGGACTACCACTTCCTTACCTACGCCTGATTCCCCTGTCACCAAAACAGTGGTATCTACTTCGGCCACCCTGGAAACCATATCCATTACCTGTTGCATCTCTTTACTTTGACAGATAATATCTGAATACTGCTGTTGTTGGCGCCGCATTTCTTTTATCTCGTTGGAGTACCGTTCCGCCAACTTTTGCTGACGTTCTAACTGCTGTCTTAAGTTTTCTAGTTCGGTGATGTCCCTAACGTTTACCACGGCAGAAGTCAGCTGCCCATCGCCATCATAGACCGGGTTGCCGGTGGCAATTATTTTTCGGCCTCTGTTCTCAAACATTACGGTGGCTACTTTACCTGTCTCCACTGCTTTTTGAGCTGCTGACTTCTCATAGACCCCTCTTTTTATAAGCTCTTGTGTAGTTTTACCTAGTACTTCCTGGCGGGAAATAGAAAACATTTTTTCCCAAGCCGAATTGATTCTAATTACCCTTCCCCGTTTATCGGTTACTAAAATGCCATCAAATGAAGATTCGAGAAACACATTGATTTCCTTAAGTAGATTTTCGGTCACGGCTAGCTCTTGATCTATACATTGTGATTTAGTAGATTCATGGATAATAGCTACCGTACCCATCTCGGTCTCACTGTTAATAGGATTAAAGTTTATTATCAAAGATGTGTCATTAAATGGAAATTTATGCCTGCCTTGACCTCGGTTTTCCACCATTAATTGAAAAATATCCTTTAATACCTCTACCTGGCGGATGTCTTTGCCATCTAGTTCTTTGTCGGACATATTGAAAATTTTTCTTGCCGAATTGTTGAACACTACTATTTTGCCGTCCTTGTCAACAACCAAAATACCGCAAAAAATGCTATCTAGTACACAGTGTAAAATAACCATTGACTTGTCTTGTTCTTTACTATCCTGCTGAGCTTGGCCGCTTCTTACACCCAGCAAGCAATCATCCCTCCTAGCAATTTATTAGAAATTTATTTAATTACTGGGGAGTCAAAACAAGCGAGGCCTTACCCTTCCCACCCCAACTGTATCTATCACTCGCTATTCCTGTAGCCAACATTGCTTTTTGCGCAAAGGGGTATTCTGTTAATTCGACAAACATAGGGGCAAAGCCTGTATTTATGTTTCCTAAAGTGCGTCTTCCGGCTTTTTTAATAATTTCTTTATTAGGCCTTATGTCCCCTGCTATTGTAGGACCAGGATAGCTTGAATTTTTATGCCAAAATTTGCTGGTCATTACAGCATGTGTTCAGACTCCTAATTTTTGTAAAGTTGTTGACTTTAATTGGAAATCCTGGTATACTTTACTTGTAATTAGCCGTCGAATAGAAGGGAGAGGGCGGAAACTATGATGAAATCTACAGGAATAGTGCGAAAGGTAGATGAGCTGGGACGGGTCGTTATTCCTATTGAACTACGCCGTACGTTGGATATTGCCGAGCGGGACGCTCTGGAAATTTATGTGGATGCCGATAAGATCATCCTCAAAAAATACGAACCTGCTTGTGTTTTTTGTGGTAGCGCAGAAGACATAGTATCATTCCAGGGCAAGAATGTTTGTCAAAAATGCCTTATGGCGCTCCAGTATAAGGTCGCTTCTTTCTAGTCTAAAGCCTGTTTAATCTGTTTACTTAGTTCGCATTACTATAAAGTATATAAAAGTATCTACTAGGTGTGGCTTAGGAGGATACCAGTTTTAATTACGAAAACTGGTATCCTTTGTGTTTTTTTGTAGCACCACTTTTTGATACACTTCGCGCCGCGATAACCCTAATCGCTGGGCTGTTTCCCGCAAAGCTTGTTTGCGAGTGAAGCCTTCAGCCTGTAGCTGGGCAACTAAAGCCACCGGGTCTGGTGGTGGACTGTCAGAACCTAGGGAAATTTCTTTCTCCTCTGGCGATCGTCCGGCTACCACCAAGCAAATTTCTCCTTTTGTTTCCCGCTCGCCAAAAACTTGAGCTAGCTCCAACAAGGACCCCCGTGTTACTTCTTCGTGTATTTTGGTAAGTTCCCTGGCTACTGCTGCTGGACGCTCGGGCGCTATGGCAGCCAAGTCAGTCAGGGTACGGCTAATGCGGGTTGGAGCTTCGTAAAAAACACTAGTTTCCTGCCGGGATAAAGCAGCAACCAACAGTTCTTGTCGCTCTTTTCCTTGGCGTGGAGGAAAACCCCAAAATGTGAACCGGTCTGCTGGCAGGCCCGAAATTACCAAGGCCAGAGCAAACGCTGTAGGCCCTGGTATCACCTCTACTGGTACTTTCTTCATCAACGCCTGCTGGAGCAAATGCTCCCCCGGATCAGAAATACCGGGCATACCAGCATCGGTAACTAAAGCTAGCTTGCATCCCTCAGCCAGCCAAACTAGCGCCTTTTCGGCCATGCTTTTTTCGTTGTGCTGGTGGTAACTAGTAAGACTGGTATGGATATCAAAATGCGCCAGCAAACCCCGTGTACGCCGTGTATCCTCGGCTAAAATAAGGTCCACTTCCCTTAGTACTCTCAGTGCCCGCAAAGAAATATCCTCCAAATTTCCAATGGGCGTACCCACTAAATATAGTTTTCCTGGCAACGCAACACCCCCTAGATATCTCTGGTCGTCCCGGCATTTTTCCCGCGCCGCAGTAAAGCGGCACAAAAGAGACATTCTTCTCCCTGACGTTGACTGCCAAAATGCATCGGACAAATATGATAGCCTTCTTGGTACAAGCGGGCTAAATTAGCATACCCTTCACCAATGGTCTGTTGCACATGCTCCGGTTCACGAGGAGGGGAAGCAACATCTTGTTGCATTAATTCGGCCTTTAAGTCTCGTACCACTGCCAGCATAAGTTCCAGCTGTTCTTCTAGCCAGGTTAGCTTCATCTCTATATCAGCCATACCTTGGATACCTCCTGCCATGGATTTTCGCCCTATGTAAAAAGGGGGGCCTACGCCTCCCCTTAGCTTATCTCCTGCCGATTAGATCTGATTGATTATTCCCCTTTAGCCTTGGACAGGGCATCGGTTACTGCTGCTTTAAGCCCTTCAGAGCTATAGGTAGCCCCCGAAACATTGTCCACATTTACATCTTGGGCCGAAATTATCTTCTCGCTTATCTTGGGCAAAGCTCTCCCGCCTATATCTGGGGTTTCGCTGTCCTCAACTACTTGAATATCGACCACTTGGCCCCCAGTTATGGTCACTTTTACCTTAATATCTCCTCCAAAGCCACCGGCTTGCCCTTCGTATACGCCGTCTGGAATCTGGTTTAAGTTTAATGTATCTTCATCGTGGGGAGAAAGCTGTTTGTTGATCTCGGATGCGATCAATTTAATGCCGCCTGCCACTGACCGCGAAGAAATAGTGGCACCGCTAATAGCTTGAACGTCTTTCCCCACTTGAAAATCATCTGTGGTGCTTTTACCGACAAATTGGTCCGTAAAGTTAGTTTCTGTTATTCTAGCTCCCAGTCCAGGGGTCTCGGAATGCTGCAACACTTTAAAACCGGTGACCTTACCCTCTGTATCTACACCTAAAGCTAGCTTCATGACGCCGCCAAACCCCTTTTGGGAAAACACGGCCACTACGCCCACATCTTTATTTCCTTTTTGAGCTCGGTAGAAAACTTTCTCCCCTTCAGAAACAGGTTCAAAGGTGTCGGCCATGGGAAGCAGCTCTTTTAGGGCCGTTTGAAGTTCGGTCTGTTCGTGTTCTGCAATTATAGGCTCGGTCTTGGCATTGGTAAAAGCCAATAGTCCCGCCGCCACAATGCAAATAATCATCAGCGTCACGCCTAAGCGCACAGGACTTTGCACAGTTAATCTCCTCCCTGCCCCACTACTTATAAATGTAACCTAAATTATATTCTACACCAAATCTGTCTTTCTTGCCAAGTCAGTTATCGGCTTAAACGATAGTTATTGCTTGCCTGTCTCGGCTGCTGGTAACTCATCTTCTTTTGCTTGGCTATCAGCGCTCTGCTCGCTAACCTTGTCGCTTTTTTCTTCCAGAGGGACTTCAAATTTCAAACAACACATAAGGCGGCCGCAGAGTCCGGAAATTTTGGTGGGATTAAGGGACAAATTTTGCTCCTTGGCCATGCGGATGGACACTGGCTGGAAGTCACCTAAAAAAGTACTACAACAACAAATGCGGCCACATGGTCCCAAACCGCCTAACAGTTTAGCTTCATCGCGTACACCGATTTGCCTCAGCTCAATTCGCGTTTTAAAAACGGCTGCTAAATCCCGTACCAACTCTCGGAAATCCACCCGGCCATCGGCCGTAAAATAGAAAATAATTTTACTGCGGTCAAATGTGTATTCCACATCCACCAGTTTCATGGGCAGCCCATGACTGGTGATCTTATCCAGACAAATCTTAAACGCTTCTTTTTCCTTAGCCTTGTTTTCCTTTATCTGTTCCAGATCCTCAGCAGTGGCCACTCGCATCACCTGTTTAAGAGGTGCCACCACTTCCTCTGGGGCTACCTCCCTGGTGCTAAGTACTACTTCCCCGCACTCCACACCACGGGCCGTTTCCACAATCACTTTTTGCCCCACAGTAAACTTTAGATCGCCCGGATCAAAATAATATACTTTACCAGCTTTTTTAAAACGAATCCCAACTACACGCACACACACCTCACCTCTTTATCTCTCTGCAATAAGCTGGACCAATAATGCCTCCAGCGCTAAGCGCACATTAACATTAATTCGGCCAAACACCAATTGGCAAGTATTTTCTATGGCTTGATTGCAATGAATCAATTCCGCCGTATCATAATAGGCGGCCATTTGGCTAATAATTTCCTTGTGGCCTATATAATACAAGTTTTCCTGGGCACCCGCATGCCAAGCTAATAAATCGCGATACCAGGCTTGAAGAAGGGGCAAAAACTCAGCTGGTGCCTGGGCAAACGTTTCTGCCGCTTTAAATAAGGCTCCCTTTCCTTGGGGCAGCTCTTTTACTACAGCTATAAACTGGCTACATTTGGTTAGGGTTTCTTTATCTACCCAATTTTTAGCGGCAGCTAAATCGCCCCCAGCCAGATAAGCTGCTAAATGGGCCTCCTCAAAACTGCAGCCAGCAATTGCTTCTAATTCCCGGGCAGCCGTCTCTGGTACCAGCGGCTTAAACCATATTTCCTGACAACGCGATACCACGGTGGGCAGCAAAGTTTGACGATGCTTGGCACAAAGAACAAATACCGTGGCCGCTGGTGGTTCTTCCAATATCTTGAGTAGATGGTTCGCTGCTTCCGGCAACAGTTTATCCGCTTCCCATACAATGTATACTTTTGTTCGTCCCAAAAGAGGCGTATTGCCAGCCCGCTGGCACAAGTCACGGATCTGATCTAGGCGCAGAAAACGCCCTTCCGGCTTTATAACTTGAATATCAGGGTGGGTACCCGAGGCGATAAGATAACAGCTGGAGCAGCTACCACAAGGATACCCCTCCTCACAGTTTAAAGCCTGGGCCAACAGCCTAGAAGCTGTTTTTTTGCCCCCGCTATCCGGCCCCAAGAACAAATAGGCATGGGCTATCCGGTCATGAGCCAGGGAACTTTGCAGTAACCTGGCCGCCACAGCTTGCTCCTGTAACTCCTCCCAGGGCATAACATTTCCTCCTACAGTTTGCGAAAATCCTCCACTGCCAGTACAAATACCGTTGCCCCACCCACTGTAATCTCCATGGGATAAGGAACATAACTATCCACCGTTCCTCCCAGCGGCACCCAAGGAGTTACCATCTGCTTACGGGACCGACAAGTTTCTTCGATTAAATGGAGCACATCCTCTACTTTGTCGTCCTCGGCACCTATCATTAAAGTAGTATTGCCCTGGCGTAAGAATCCGCCTGTGGTGGCCAGCCGGGTGGCCCGATAATTACTGCTCAGTAGTTTTTGCAAGAGCTGCGATGCATCCTGATCTTGGACT
>JAAYWY010000104.1 GCA_012516165.1 Bacillota bacterium | reverse complement strand
GCTTCTTTTTGCTTAACAATATCTGTCAACACCCGTTGCTTGGATCGGCTGGCAACCTCGATATTTTCCTTCTTGGTACGAACGGAACCCTGCAATGTCACAAGTTGCGCCTTTTTTTTCTCTAGATCATGCTTTTTTATTGCAATCTCGGCCTGCTTTTTCTTAATATTTTCCATTAAAGTTACATCTTGGGCTATAATTTCCTTCATAAGATCAATACGATTCAAAAGGTCGCCAAAATCCCCTGACGACAATAAAACTTCTATGTAGCTTACGGTGCCGTTTTCCTGCATAGCCCGTAAACGCTCACCTAAAATATCTGTCTGTTCAGCCAGTTCCGTCTCGGCCTTTTGTAGTTCAGCTGTGGTTTGGCGAAGGTCGTTTTCGGTAACCTGCATTTTTTGGTTCAAGGAGGCAAGCTCGTTTTCTGCCTGTTCTAGCTGCCGCTCCAGAGTGTTAAGTTCTGTTGTCAAATTCCGTTCTTGTTTTTTAGTCTGGTTTAATTGCTGAGCAGTGGCAGCCTTTTTCTGTTCTACTTGCTGTAGCTCTTTTTGTTTTTCATCTAAGGGATTCGCCCAACTTAACGCTGGCACAGCTACCGACATAAAGACAAAAAAGCTTAACGCCAACACCACACCAGCCCAGAGAAAATGCTTTTTTGGCTTAGCATGCATATCCACAACTTCTCCTCCCTGTCATTGTTTAACTTTTACACCTGCAGGAAACGCCGTATAGAAATGGCACTACCAATGGCACCAACCAATACACCTATACCAACCAACAGCAACTGTATACAGCCTAATACCGCATCTGGTGGTAGCAAAGGTATAAACGGCAATGTTTGATAAACGCTGGCTGCCAACCACTTATAGAAACGAGCCACCAATATAACCGCTGGCAAACTGCCCACTAACCCTAGACACATTCCCTCTAACACAAACGGCCAACGAATAAACCAATCTGTCGCCCCCACCAATTTCATAATATTAATCTCCCGCCGTCTGGCAAACACCGTTAGTCGAATCGTGTTGGAAATAAGAAAGATAGTTGCCCCCACCAGTAAAACCACTACAGCTAACCCTACTAGACGAATAGCCTTCGTAAACTTAAACAAACGGTCAATGATCTCTTCTTTGAAACTAACTTTGGCTACAGCAGGCATGGCTTTAAGTTCCTGCACCACTGTTTTCACATCGTCAGGAGTCTTGGTGCGCACCTCTACCGCATTGCGCAAAGGATTGTTTTTTTCCACTGAATCCAATAGATCACGGCGCTCGCCAAACTGTTCTTTGAGCCGTTCCAGAGCTTCTTCTTTGCTAACATAATTTACTTCTCGCACACCATCTAAATTCTTTATCCGCGCGGTAACAGCAGCGATTTCTTCTGCTTGTAACTTTTCATCCAAAAAGGCGGTCACTTCTACCTGGTTCTCCAACGTTCCGGCAACATTATTTAAGTTCACGGCTCCTAGCAAAAAAACGCCAAGGATAACCAAGGACAGGGCCACCGTACTTATTGAGGCCAGGGACATAAAACGGTTGCGGATTAAGCTGCGGCCTGCCTCCCGCAGATAAAACTCCCACGTACTAAACCTCACCGCCGTAGGCCCCCTTTTCCTCGTCTCGCACTACCCGGCCATTTTCTAACGCCACCACTCTCCGCCGCAAGCGATCTACTATTTCGTGCGCGTGGGTAGCTACGACCACTGTGGTACCACGCTGGTTGATCTCTACCAAAAGGCGCATGATATCCCAAGCTGTATCAGGGTCTAAGTTACCAGTGGGTTCATCAGCAATTAAAATAGGTGGATTGTTCACCAATGCGCGAGCCAAGGCCACCCTTTGCTGCTCTCCACCAGATAGCTCCGCCGGTTTAGCCCGCGACTTATGGGCTAAACCTACTAAGTGAAGCACCTGAGGAACACGACGGTAAATCTCCCGCCGTGGGGCCTCCACTACCCGGAGGGCAAAAGCCACATTCTCCGAAACTGTCCTCTCTGGTAACAAGCGAAAGTCCTGGAATACCATGCCAATGCGCCGACGAAAAAACGGCACTTGGGATCGCCGCAGCCGCCCTGTGTCTATACCGTCTACCACAATTCGGCCTTCAGTAGGCAATTCCTCGCGCAATAAAAGACGAACAAAAGTGCTTTTGCCAGCACCACTGGGACCTACTAAAAAAATAAACTCGCCTTTATCGATACTTAAACTGACATTGTCCAATGCCTTTATATCACGATTATATATTTTGGTGACTCGACAAAACTCGATCACCTACGTCACTCTCCCTGCTTCGACTGCTTGTGTGTCTAGTTCACTTCTTTCGCCATCCACCAGCCACATGACATAAACTCTTCGACAAAGGTAGATAAAAATCCTTTTTTAACTTGGGTTCCCTTCTTAGGAAAAATAAGGAACCGGCTTAAAGCCGGTCCTCGTTCTCTACAGCCACCCCAGCTGCAGCTAAGGCCGCCGCCCAAACACCTTGTCCTGGACGCAGTCGGCGCTCAAAGCTACCATCGTAAATAAGCTGGGTCCCACAAGCAGGACTCTTCTCCTTAAGAATAGCTCTGTGCACACCTAGCTGCTTAGCTAACTTTACACCCAGCTTAGCCCCGCGGACATAGGCCTCTGTTACATCCTGACCGTTGACGTTTATTACCCGCGCCTGGCCAGCCAACACATCCGCCCCTGTGCCACCCTGGATTTCTGCCGGTGGGCGAGGTATGGTCAAACCTCCTTTTACCTCCGGACAAAAAGGCACTGCCTGACCCGTCTTTACCAAAGCTTCTATGGCTGGGCAGCTTTTAGCCATGCCGTCATAGCGACAGCACTCTCCTGCTAAGCAGGCACTAACCAGAATAAGTGTATTTTTCACAATTGCTTGCGGGCTATCGCTCGCTCGGCAGCAGATGCCACCTTCTCTGCTGTTAGCCCGTAGTGAGCCAACAAATCGGCCGGGGTACCAGACTGCCCAAACACATCATTTATCCCTACTCGCTCCAGTGGAACAGGACAATGCTCGCCCAGCACTTCCGCCACTGCACTACCTAGCCCCCCGATAATATTATGCTCCTCACAAGTCACCACTGCCTTAGTTTTCGCTGCTGCTGCCGCCACTTGCTGAACATTAAGCGGTTTAATAGTAGAAACATTAATCACTTCCGCTCGAATATCCTTTTGGGCCAATAGTTCTGCTGCTGTCAAAGCCACCGATACCATAATGCCACAAGCAAAAATAGCCACATCTTCGCCCGGACGCAAAACAGCAACCTGGCCCACTTCAAACTGATAATCTGGAGGGGAGATCACTGGAACGCCGGAACGCCCCAGCCGAATATAAACTGGTCCCTGGTGTTTAGTAGCTGCACGAACAGCTTGTTTGGTCTCAGGGGCATCTGCTGGCACTATAACTGTCATCCCTGGCAACGCTCGCATCAGAGCTATATCTTCCAATGCCTGGTGAGAAGCCCCGTCTTCGCCCACCGTAATACCAGCGTGGGTGGCACATATTTTCACGTTCAAGTGGGGATAAGCAACCGAATTGCGTATCTGATCATAAGCCCGGCCAGTGGCAAAAACAGCAAACGTGCTAACAAAAGGAATCTTGCCCGCAGCAGCCAAGCCAGCAGCCGTCCCCACTAAGTTAGACTCTGCGATGCCCATATTAAAGAATCGTTCCGGAAATAATTTGGCAAATCCCGCCGTCTTGGTAGATTTAGAAAGATCAGCATCTAACACCACCAAATTCTTTAGTTCCCGCCCTAGCTCGATCAGTGTCTCACCATAAGCATCTCTAGTTGCAATTTTTTCTGCCATCTTCAGACCTCCTAAGCCAACTCTGCCAATGCCTTATTGGCCTGCTCATCATTGGGTGCCTTGCCGTGCCAATCGGCCTCGTTTTCCATAAAAGATACACCTTTTCCTTTGACCGTGTGACAAATAATAATACTGGGCCGCCCTTGGACAGCTTGGGCCGCTTCTGTAGCAGCAATTATCTCCGAAAATGAGTGACCATCCACGGTAAAAACTTGCCAGCCAAAAGCCTTCCATTTCTCCGGAAATGGTTCCGGGTTCATCACCGCGCAAATAGAGCCATCAATTTGCAACCGGTTGTAATCTAAATAGGCAATGAGGTTATCTAGTTTATAATGCGCCGCTGCCATGGCCGCTTCCCATATCTGTCCTTCTTCGCATTCGCCATCACCCAATAGGGCATATACACGCCAACTGGCTTTATCCAGGCGGCCAGCCAGGGCCATACCATTGGCTACTGACAACCCTTGTCCTAGGGAACCAGTGGACATTTCTACCCCAGGAACCCTTTTCATATCCGGATGCCCCTGGAGCCGACTCCCTAACTGGCGCAAAGTAGTCAATTCTTGGGTGGAGAAAAAACCCCGCTCTGCCAAAGTGGCATACAGTGCTGGTGCCGCATGTCCTTTAGACAACACAAATCGATCACGTTCTTGCCACTCGGGTCGATTAGGATCCAAGCGCATCACATGAAAATAAAGGGCCGTCATAATCTCCACCGCCGACAGTGAACCTCCCGGGTGCCCTGACTTGGCTGCATGGGTCATGCGCACAATATGCCGTCTTATGTTAAGCGCCTTTTCCTTTAACTGTGCTTCAACTTTTGGATCCAGTACCATTGGTTTGCCTCCTATTCATTTTCGCTTCCACTATGTTTTTAAGTGCGTTTCTGCCGCAGCACCATCCCTACAAAACGCGGCAGCTGCCACGCTCGTTTTAACCGTCGCGGTTCGGTCAAAATACGGTATAACCATTCCAGCCCCAGCCGTTGCCATATAAGAGGTGCCCGCTTAACCCGTCCAGCTAAAACATCTAAGCTTCCACCTACCCCTAAAGCTATCTTTACTGGTAATACGAAGCGGTAACGCCACAGCCACAGCTCCTGTTTTGGGGCTCCGAGGGCCACCACTAAAATGTCGGGGCGCAAATCCTGCAGCATCTTCACAATTGCCTGTTCCTCTTGGGAACTAAAATAGCCATGGTGGGTACCCGCCAGGCGCAGCCCGGTGTACTTTAGTTTAAGACGTTGGGCTGCCTCTTCGGCCACTCCAGGTTGGCTGCCTAGGAAAAACACCGAATACCCTTGGTCAGCCGCTAGCTCCATTAAGCTCTCCAATAGCTCTATACCCGGCACCCGCTCTGGTACGGGACTCCCCAGGTACCGCGCAGCCCACACCACTCCCACACCATCTGGTACCGTCAAATCAGCCGCCACCAGGGCCTGTTTTAGCTGGGGATTATCTTGCGCCAGGGCAATGATCTCAGCATTAGGTGTAAACACAAGCCGCGTCTTATCTTCCTGTAACCAACGTGCCAGCTTATCCCTGGCCTGCCCTAACGTAACCCGGTCTAAAGGTACACCTAAAACCCATGCCTTATTCATCGGTATACCCCTCTCCCTTAAGTAACGCCACAGCCAACTTTGCGTTACGCCAGGCTAGATCAGACAACTTTTTGGTGGCGGCTTTCAAGTTTGCTTGCGCCTTCTGGCGCTGTTCCCACAAACAAGCCATTTGGTGAGCAATACCAATTCCATCCAAATTGTCGACCATTCCTCCCACCGGTTGTTGAACAATATCGAGGAAACTAGCAACTTTGGGGTCGTACACTATACCTACATGGGGTACTGCCTGCAAAGCAGCGAAAACCAAAGCATGAAGCCGCATCCCCAACACCATATCCATAGCGCCGTACAAGGCCATGGTGGTAGGAACATCGCACCGTTCCCGGATAATCACCCCCGGTGCAGTCATGAAAGAAAGCACCTCTTCTGAAGCGACAACATCATCAGGATGCTGCAGTGGTAAAAATACAACCTGAAAATTGTGGGACTGGGCAAAACTATCAATGGCCAAAGATAAAATCTCCTTATACTCCTCAAGACCACGCCATTGCCGGACCGATACCCCCAGCCGTGGCCGATCAAGTCCCACACCGCCGCGCTGCAATACATCTTCAGCCACTTCCCGTGCCGCCGGGCTGAGCGTAAAAACAGCATCGGCCGTTAGCACCACTGGCGGCCGGGACACCCCTAGCCGTTTCAGTGTATCCTTGGATCCAGCATCGCGGACCGTGATAAGATTTACCCAATTACCTAAACACCGTACCAACAATCGGTTGAAGGGATGACTAATAGGACCAACGCCGTTGGCATACAGCATTACCTTCTTGCCCAGCGTTTTAGCCAGCGCCACCACACCCAAATAATAGGGGATAGAACGGTTGCTGGTAATATCTTGCAGCAGACTACCGCCGCCGCTAATTAGCAGGTCCGCACTGCTGAGCGCTCGCCACACCGCGGCCACGTTTCCCCGAGGGACAGCTTCCACCTGATACGTCGCCGCCGTCTCGCTGGGATTACCCGATAGCACAGTAATTTCGATATCGGGGATAAGCTGCCTCAAAGCCGCCACTTCGGCCGCTAGGATGGCCTCATCGCCGGCATTGCCGAAACCAAAGTAACCGGAGAGCACCACTTTAGGCATACCGCTTTCCCCTCCCTATTACCAGCACCAAATAACCCACGGCCCACAAACACGCACCCACCAACATCCCAATTCCCAATCCCAGTAACGATCGTATCAGTGATACCAGAAACGGTGTGTGCAGATGAACAAACGTATTCATGAGCGATGCCTGGCCTACTGCTGCCAAAGCCACCAGGTACGGTTGGTAAAACTTATCCTTGCCCCAACCCGCAGCCGCCAACAGCAACGCTGGATGTCCTACTAAAAATTCTTTTGTGCGCGGCCGGGCAAAAAAAACCGCCTCCAAAAAACTACGCGCTTTTAATTCCCAGGCCGGAATCGGTATTACCGAAGTATTGCCACTGCGATTAAAAAGCACCCACACCGCTACAGCCAGTATTCCCAAAGCAGCAATTTCCACTGGTGCAATTTGCTTCTGCCACCACCAATATTGGCCTTTCCACCGCTGACGATACACATGAGCTAAAACGAAAGCTATGGTTATTGTGTACGCCATCTTAATCCCGGCAAAAGAATCCAGCTTGAGCAAAAAGGTAATATCGCCTAATAGGCCTTGGATCACTATCGCTCCAATTAATGTCAGCACTGTCGCCTGTATTAGGGTCATACATCCTGTAATCAGTGGCGTGCCCCGGGCCTTTTCCTGCTGGGCTGCCGCTTGAACGCACAAAGTAGCCTGGGCCGGAACCCAACCAGCCACAGCCAGAGCCACAGCCTTGCGCCACCAAATGGCAGCTTCAGCCGGAAGCAGCAGGGTCACTACTGCCAACCCTAGCGAAATTCCAATCCTTGCCCACCGCGGCCAACCTCTAAGCTTGAAAAATGCTGCTGGCATAAGTCCTATTATCGCCGCCAACAGCCAGCGGTTGGCCATCCTTGGTTCAAATGGCTGTGGTTCACCTAATTTCATCCCTGCTGCTGTTATAGCCGCTGCTGTCCGGTTTAAGTGAATTTCATTAGCCTCTACTAAGGATATATCGCCTTGACCGGCTGGCACTTGCCACAATAAGTGGGGGATCACTAACCGCACGTTACGGTCGCGCACCGCCAGCAAATACTCTTGGTAAATAGTATGTACCGGCCGTTCATAGACCCGCACCGTATTATAACCGCTAGCTGCGGCCACCTTCGCCGCTTGGGCCGCTGGTTCAAATTCGAGCACCCCCTGAAGAATGTTCAGCTTGCTCAAGGCTGATCCCACTTGGCGCTGGTTGGCCTCGGCTACCGAGCCCGGTATAACCACAGTAGGCCGCACCTGGGCTAGATAACTTAAATCCGCATCGATTTCAACCGTTGTCTTTCCACCATCTCCCCATGCCAACACCGGCGCAAAACCCAGAGCCTTAACCTGGACCACATCAACAGGCGAAATACCAACCCCTATGGACGCCAGTTGGTCCCAGCGCCCTTGGACTTGTAATATATAGTTATCTGTATCGGTTGGCACCAAGATGGAACGCACTTTGTTTGGTAGACGCTGCGATAAGCGTTCTAATAAACGATCAAACAGCTCCTTATTGCCCGTTAGTATATAGCTGTCCTGCAGCCGAAAATCTGGGTTGTCGATAACATGCTCTCTAATCACATCGTCGGAATGAAGCAGTTGGGCCAGCTGACATAATTCCCAACCGGTCAAAACTTGAATGCGCCCCACCTGTCTAAGACGAGCTAACGTATCTTCCTTAATTACCAGGTAGTTAGCACCTTCCGCCTTCATCCCTTGGGCTAGCTCAGCTGCAGAAACCCCAGCTGCCTGCGCTACGGCTTGGACCTCGTGCCAATCCAAGGCCAGCCCCACGTGATCATTATCCCAAATTATGGCATTATTAGGTATGACGATCATCAGCGCTAACGAAGCCAGTACCAACAAAATCACCATCCGGCGCGGGTGATCTGTGCGCAAACGCCCAGCCTCCCCTCTAGCTATCCACTAATTCTCGATATAGTTCTGCTGTTTGACGGGCCATAGCCTCCCGCGAGAATTCTTGTCGCACCAACTCTTGGCCGGCCAAACCCATCATTTGAGCCTGCTTTACATTGTTCAATAATCTTACCACCGCCTGGGCTATGGCCACTGGGTCGCCAGCTGGCACCAATAAGCCCGTGCGCTCCGGCTTAACTACTTCGGTGATTCCGCCTACAGCTGTAGCCACCACCGGTTTGCCGGCCGCCATAGCTTCCAATAACACCAAGCCTTGGCCTTCCCAGCGGGAAGTGAGCACCGCCACATCCAAGGCAGCAGTCAAAGCAGCCACATCGCGGCGATAACCCAGTAATCTAAATTCGGGCATCAAACCAAGTGTCTGTATCTGCTCTGCCAATTCGGTCTGCAGCGGCCCAGTGCCGACCAAAACAAATATAGTATCAGGCCTCTTTTTTTTGATAAGCGCTGCTGCCTGGACAAAATCTTGAGGTGCTTTTTCCGGTACTAGTCTGGCCACCATCCCCACCAAGGGTCGGTTCCCTACTCCCAGTTCCATCCGTACCGCTGCTCCACTACAACAGGCAAATTCCTCCACAGCAATGCCGTTAGGAATTATTCGTATTTGATCTGGCGGTACCCCCTCGTTAATCAAACTTAGCGCTACAGCCTGAGAAATGGCAATGATTTTATCAGTAAGCAAAGTACTTGCTCTACCATTCAGCCACCGCCGCCAGGCAGGAACATATCTGCCCGCACCTAAACCATGCCGAGTTAACACCACTTTTGGACCATGGGCCAATCGAGCCGCTATCCGCCCGGCTAAACTGGCATGGGTGTGGACTATTTGGTAGTCTTCCTTCGTCAACAGCCGGTACACCTCAGCTACTGTCGACCAGCTAAAAGAAGCATCACCGGCCGTTAGCTGGTGGAGGGTAACCTTTTGCCGCGAGAGCTCTTTTTCCAACTCGCCGCCTTGGGGACAGGCCACACTTACATCTACCCCTAACTGGGAAAGGCCGGGTAAAAGATTAAGGAGGTAGCGCCCTGCACCGCCCACATGAAGGTCACTTATTATATGCAGCACCCGCAGGACTATCCGCCTCCTTTCCCAGACACACAGTAAATCCCAACACCAACCAAAATAACAACGTCAGCTTAGGGCTGTACCATACATTATCCACTGCCCCATGCAGTAAGAAGCCAGTTAACGCTGCCAAAAGAGCCGCTAATACTCCCTGATCCCGACGTGACAGCTGCGGCAGGGCCTGGAAAGAACGCCTGAGCACCGCCAACAGTAACCACAAGAACGCCGTCAACCCTGGTAAGCCTAGTTCCAGCGCCAGCTGTAGATACAAATTATGACTATGAATAGCTGGCGTCCCAGCCAGCATAAAATGGGGATAAACTTGATTAAATGCCGTTGTTCCCAATCCAATACCAGTTAACCAATAGGCTCTAATCATGGCTAACACCGCCGCCCAAATAGATAAGCGAAAAGTGTTAGAACTATCTTCTAAACTGCCAATACTACTGGCCCGTTGGATTACTTGATCGGATGCCACCATCGGCAGCAGCGCTACCAAAACCGCTGTTGCAACCAACAGTTTGGGTTCCCATAGTACGCCCAGGACCAAGACTCCAGCCACAGCAGCTAACCAACCGCCGCGAGAAAAAGTCAATACCAAAGCAGTAGCAGCTAAACCACTAACTGCCGCCCAAACCCCGCGGCCCAGCCACCTCTGATCGGTACAGTACAGCACTAAAGCTATTGGCAGCACAAAAGTCAGATATTCGGCAAAAATGTTAGGATTGTCAAACGGACCAAACACGCGGGTTTTTATAGCCGCGGCTTGTTTAATATCAATCCAGGACAGCGACGTTTGGATGCCGCTCTTATACTGCCACAAACCAAGCAGCGCCGCCAGCGCCCCGGCAAGAAGTAACCCGCCAAGAAGCCAAGGTACATCGCGGGGACGGGGCAAAGTAGCTGCCAGGTAAAAGCCCACCAAGTACAAACCATAAAGGGGCAAGACACTGAGACTGCTGTCTCTCGCCACCGAAAAAACGGCGGCTAACCCCACCAGAATAAAAAACGCATGGCAGGGTAAGTCAACACCAGTGGGTAGCAAAACCTTCTTTCCTTTCCATATTGCTCGGCCTACAGCTAACACCGCCGATGCCAATAGCAACTTGCCCAGCCAGGCTGTAGGAATAAAAGGCAGACCAGCCAGTACCAAATACAGCCCCCTTAGCGGTTGCTGCCAAAAATAATAGGCTGCCACCAGTGCCACTGGATACTTAACCGCTTCTTTAGCTGGCAGTAAGGTCAAAAGTAATGCTAGCAAAAGTCCACTAACTAATCCCCAGCTAAAAAAGCAGCGGTCGATTTGCTTGTCCGAAACCAGTGGGCTCTCGGCTCTCATGGTGGTAACCTCCTTTTGCCCATCACAAACTATTATCGTTTAGGCCCAAATTGATCACATAGTGCATCCACGCTACAAACCTACTACCGGCGATCCAAGCCGATAAATTAACTGGCAGAACAAAGAATAATATACTAATTGGAAAAAGCACAGCTGCTGCCAACAAGCGGCGGTGAGTGAGCGTTCCCATCAGGTATCCCAAAACCAACGTTCCCGCAGCTAACCCGAACAGAAGGCCGCTCCAAAAACGCCCTGTACGCTCCTCATTAAGTTGCCATGACATATATCCTCGCCCCACAAAGCTGGCTTCCCAAGCTGTCCGCCAACGCCAGGCCCCTTTCCAAGCCACCTGCTGCAGCTTAGTGCCAAGCCAGGCTAACTCCTGTGCCACTTGGCTACCAGCTAGCCACTTGGTGAGTCCCCAATCTACATGGATCAAGAAAGCTGCCCAACTGCCTTTCCCCCACCGCAGTAAGCTCTGTCCAAAACCGTTTAGGACCTTAGCTGTTGTACTAGTGTTGGCAGCCCTGGACAGCATAGTTGCTATTTTCCCTACTAAGCTATTTTGCCAACAGCATTCGCTTGGCTTCACATCAGCTTCCCACCTTCACGCTAAACACCGTACTGTTTACCGCAAACTTAAGGCCCTTCACCTGGGCATTGGCTCCAACCCTCATTTCGTAGCCGCCAAGAATGATTACATTCCCGGTTACTTGTCCCTGCCCTCGGACAGTAATATACACATCTTTTCTAAACGGTGACTCGGCCTTTACCAGCCGACCATCAGCTGTCTCGATCTCTTTTACGGCGGGCACAACTTCCTTTTTTATCAGTTCACCGAGCACCGCATTAGACTTGGTGTTAAGAACGGTGTCGCCTTCAGCTATAGCATCGGCAGTAGCTGAGCGAACATCCTCCACCAGCAGAACCACTTCCACTGGTTGAAGTGTACTCGGATTCACCGCTTTGAGCAATTTGGACTTTAGTCCTACCCGAGCCGCCACGGCAATAATGAGAACCAAAACTGCCAGGTCAATAATATTCACCAGACCAAATAGTCGTCCCTTCTCATCTATGAGCCGCATTATCGTTCCTCCTTAGGGCCTTAAAGTAAACTTCTTCCACTTGGGCGGCCATTTGAGCTAAAGAAAGTTCTTGTAGCACCACCTGGCGGCCAAAATTACCCAACTCCTGGGCCAATTCTTTCTGGGCCAACACCTTATCCACCGCCGCTGTAATAGCTTCGGCATCTGTGGCTTGGTTGCTTCCACGGCCGCTAAAATTGTGCCGTTTGGCCTCGGCCAATATGCTCGGTGTCAAAAGACCCATAAAACCGGCTTCGCCAGCGATCACCACCGGTTTAGCCGAAGCCATCCCCTCTAAAATAACGCGGCCCACACCAATAACTACTGTTGCCACCGCAATAATCGACGCCGTATCGGTTCTGGCACCAGTAACTAAAATAGCTGGTCGACGAAAATCTTGATTCACCTTTTCGGCCCAGCGTTCCACTTCCGGTAATTTGTCACCCTCACCAACAATAAAAGTGGTGAGCTTAGGATGACGGCGCAATAGTTCCGGCACGGCTTCTATTACCTTTAGAGCCACTTCTCCGCGGGCCCCGCTTAAACGGCTAACATAAACTATTTTCGGATCAGCGGCTGAAAGACCAAACTCGGCCAGAACCGGTCCTGGGTCCACATCAGGGGCAAACCGCGTAGTATCCACACCATTAGGGATTACAGTAACATTATCCTTCGGTACGCCAAAGTTTTGCACCAAATGAGCTCTAACATCTTCACTTACAGCAATTACTTGATCACCCCAGGTAGTCAACGCTTTGAGCCCTAAATTAGCACTATATATACCATGGGCAGTCGTAACCAACGGTCGTCGCGTCCATAGAGAAGCAAAGTGCCCGACCCAAGCCGGAATCCGTGCATGGGCATGAATCAAGTTGATATTATATTCGTTGACTAACCGAATCATCAGGCGCAGTCCGCACAGCAGATCCCAAGGAGCACGGCTATTTAGCGGCACCTGGAAATGACGAATCTCCGCTGCCAAAAGCTCCTCCTCTAGACACCCGCCTTGCGAAGCTACAATAACGTGGTGCCCACGCTTTTTTAATTCTTGAGCTAAACCCACCACATGGGTTTCCGCGCCCCCTGTTTCCAAAGCCATCAGGGCTAGCAGCACATTTAGGCTGGGCATCTTCGTTCCCCTTTCCTGCTGCTTGTTACTCGACAGTCACACCACCGCGCACCAATACCACCACTTCTGTAAGCGCCTTTAGCCCTCGGCCATCACTGCGTGGCACTAACAAAAGGTGATTAGTCGGCACCGTCTCGCCATGTTGTATATCCTGACCAGCAGTAAGATCAGAAATACCACCTTGAGCGGTAACAACAGCAGCAGCCCGGCCCGAACGTAGCACCATTTCTGTTCCCGCTTCGCCGCGCAATACTTGACCAGCTTCCAGTTCTACTACTTGGAGGCGAACTAGCCTGTCCACATAACTTTTAGCTACCAGTGGGTCCTCTTCCGTCCCTGGATCAGCGCCAGAAACGGCACTCCCAGCTGGCATCATAGCTAGTAAAATACCTGCTGTTAACACCAACACCAGGAAAAGCCATCGTTTCATCCCTTATCCCCCCTTGTTAGAGCCTAGCCTTCAAATATGCTGAAATAAAAATATCAATTTCCCCGTCCATCACCGCTTGTACATTGCCCACCTGCTCACCAGTACGGTGGTCCTTGACTAACGTGTATGGCTCAAATATATAAGAACGGATCTGGCTGCCCCAAGCTATTTCTCTTTGTTCTCCACGTAAAGCAGCAATCTTGTCCTCTTCTTCCTTACGTTTAAGATCAAACAGCTTAGCTTTTAAAATCCGCATGGCTGTAGTGCGGTTAGCATGCTGAGATCGTTCGTTTTGGCATGTTACCACAATGCCGGTGGGTAAATGAGTAATACGCACAGCCGAGTCCGTCTTGTTCACATGCTGGCCGCCAGCACCTCCGGAGCGGTAAGTGTCGATCTTAAGGTCCTCTGGCCTTATATCCACTTCCATTTCTTGATCTACTTCTGGGATTACATCCACCGAAGCAAAAGACGTATGCCGTCGTCCAGCCGCATCAAAAGGCGAGTGTCGTACCAGCCGATGCACACCTCGTTCGCCCTTAAGGTAGCCGTACGTATTGGTACCCACCACAAGAAAAGTAGCGCTTTTTACCCCGGCTTCCTCCCCGGGTAATAAATCCCACAGTTCCACCTTGTACCCATTCTTCTCCGCCCAGCGAGTATACATCCGAAGTAGCATACTCACCCAATCTTGAGCTTCGGTGCCACCGGCACCGGCATGCAAAGACACAATAGCATTTAAGCGATCATACGGACCCGACAGCAAAGCTGCCCGTTCCAAAACTTCATATGATCGCTGCAACTCTGGCAAAACAGCAGCCACCTCTTGGGCTATTTGGCTGTCGTTTGCCTCAGCCCCCAGTTCGCAAAGAACTTTCAAGTCTTCAACTTCTTTATCAAGTTCCACAAACCTATGAACCTCATCTTTTAACGAGGTCAGCTCTGGCATAATTTTTTCGGCCTGCGAAGGATCATCCCAGAAACCCGGCTGAATAATTTGGCTCTCCAGTTCCTCAATCCGGGCCTTTTTGCCAGCTATGTCAAAGGGAAGTCCCCATTTCCTTAATTTGCTCACCTAGTTCCGCCACCTGGCGGCAGAGATCATCATAAAGCAGCATCTTAATATCTTCACCTCTCATCTTAACGTTAACACCACCAGACATTTGCCTTCGGTCAAGTGCTATTAGACCCTGTAGGTAGCTGCACAATCTATATGATACCATTTTACCGCTAACGACCGCAGCATTTTTTGTACTTTTTGCCGCTGCCGCAGGGACAAGGATCATTGCGGCCAACTTTTTTGCCGTCGCGTCGGTACGGCTGTGCTGGTTCATTATCAGCACTGCCGCCACCGGCCATAACGTGGCTAAAAGTGCTCCGCCGCTCTGGTTTTTTGGGGCTCAACTGCATTTTAAACAAGTAGTGTACCGTATCCTCTTGAATCCGGGCCACCATACCCTGGAACATCTCGTACGCTTCCCGCTTATATTCTATCAATGGATCGTGCTGTCCGTAGGCCCTTAAGCCAATGCCCTCCCGGAGATCGTCCATGGCATCCAAGTGCTCCATCCACTTGCTGTCCACCACGCGAAGAAGGATCACCCGCTCCAATTCGCGCATGGTCTCGGCCCCCACTTGAGCTTCGCGCTCTTCATAGAGGGCGTACACTTTCTCCTCCAAAAATTGGGCTATTTCCTCTCTGCTCTTGCCCACTAGATCTTCCCGTGATATCAGCCGCGGCGGAAAGAAAGTTTGTTCCAATACCATAATGAGCGCCTTTATATCCCACTCCTCAGGTGGCATATTTTCACTGCAGTAGGTGGTTAAATAGTCAGCCAGCACTGTCTTGGCCATGGTCAAAACCGTCTCTTTGTGATCAGCCTCCGTCAGCACCTCCCGGCGCTGCTGATAAATAACTTCCCGCTGGGTATTCATTACATCGTCATATTCCAGCAGTTGTTTGCGGATGTCAAAGTTATGAGCTTCTACTTTTTTCTGGGCATTTTCCACCGCTCGGGAAAGAAGCGGATGTTCGATAGGCTGATCCTCTTCCAACCCTAGCCGCTCCATAATGCGCGAAACACTATCCCCACCAAACAGCCGCAACAAATCATCTTCCAGCGAAAGATAAAACCGCGATGATCCCGGGTCGCCCTGACGGCCGCTACGGCCGCGGAGCTGATTATCAATACGACGAGCCTCATGGCGCTCGGTGCCAATAATATGAAGTCCCCCTGCCGCCACCACTTGGTCGTGCTCGGCCGCACACTGGCTCTTCATTTGATCCAATACTGCCTGGTACGTTTCCTTATCTATCTGGGCTGGGTCTTGTCCTCGCCGCCGCAGCTCCTCTCTGGCCAAAAAAGCCGGATTGCCGCCGAGAATTATGTCCGTGCCGCGGCCAGCCATATTAGTAGCAATAGTTATACTCCCTAGCCGTCCGGCCTGGGCCACAATCTCGGCTTCCTTCTCATGGTACTTAGCATTAAGCACCTGATGTAATGTGCCGCGACGCTTTAAGAGAGCGCTCAAGTGCTCGGATTTCTCAATAGATACCGTACCAACCAGCACCGGTTGCCCCCGCCGGTGGCATTCTTCTATCTCTGCTACCACAGCATTAAATTTGGCTTCTTCCGTTTTGTAAATCACATCGGGATGATCTTTTCTGATCATGGGTTTATGCGTAGGAAGAACCACCACGTCCAAACCGTAAATATTGCGGAACTCTTCTTCTTCCGTCTCCGCTGTACCAGTCATACCAGCCAATTTTTTATACATCCGGAAGAAGTTCTGAAACGTAATGCGAGCTAAGGTTTGGCTCTCGGTCTCAATCTTGACACCTTCCTTAGCTTCAATGGCCTGGTGTAAACCATCGCTGTACCGTCGGCCCAGCATGAGACGACCGGTAAATTCATCCACAATAATTACCTGACCGTCTTTTACCACATAATCACGGTCGCGCTGCATAAGGGCATGCGCCCTTAAGGCCTGCATCAAATAATGGGATAAGTCGTCGCCATCGGTATCGGCATATAAATTGTCCACCCCTAGCATCCGCTCTACTTTAGCTATCCCCTGTTCAGTGGGAGCCACCGTGCGGGCCTTCTCGTCCACCTCATAGTCTTCCTCCGGCTGTAACCGCGGTACGATTTGAGCAAATTTATAGTACAACTCGGTTGATTGCTCACCCTGGCCAGAAATAATAAGCGGCGTCCGGGCTTCGTCAATAAGGATGCTGTCCACCTCGTCGATAATGGCATAGTTAAACGGCCGTTGCACCATATGTTCTTGGTACAAAACCATGTTATCCCGTAGATAATCAAAACCGAACTCATTGTTAGTACCATAGGTGATATCGGCTCCATAGGCCGTTTTCCGGGCTGCAAAATCGAGTTCATGAACAATCAGCCCCACTGACAAGCCCAGGAATTTATAAATGGCTCCCATCCACTCACTGTCACGCTTAGCCAGATAGTCATTGACAGTAACAATATGCACCCCTTGGCCGGTTAAAGCATTGAGATACGCTGGCAAGGTAGCCACCAAGGTTTTGCCCTCACCGGTTTTCATCTCCGCAATGCGTCCCTGGTGAAGCACCACACCGCCCATGATCTGCTCATCAAAATGGCGCATCCCCAAAGTACGCCGGGCAGCTTCCCTCACCACTGCAAAAGCCTCAGGAAGAAGATCGTCTAACTTTTCGCCACGGTCTAGACGAGCTTTAAACTCGGGAGTCTTTGCCTTAAGGTCTGAATCCGACAACGCTCGGGTAGCACTTTCCCAAGAATTTACTTGGTTTACCACTTGGGTTAGCCGCTTCAGTTCGCGTTCGTTATCATCCAGTATTTTCTTTAGAAAACCAAACATAAGTCCACCTTCTCCCCTAAAAACCCAGATCGCTATTGACCCGTCTCTTCATTTTAGCATTTCGTTCCCGGAGAAACAATAGAAAAGCGCCCGCTCCTGGGCGCCCCCTGTTCTATCTGGTAGAAACTGCTGTGGATATAGGTAGGCGGCTTTCCACTGCTTTGAGCACTGCTTCCACTATACCAGACCCATCGCTTTTAATGAAACTGGCCCCAGTTAAAGTTTCCTCCCCATAAGGTGTCACCATACTCACAGTAACCACCACCACCTGAATCCCATTCATGTCTAGCTGGCGCATCTCAGCTATCGAAAAAGCCACCTCATTTTTTAAATATAATTCCAACGCCCTCAGGGTAGCCTCAGCCACTAAACGCCTCTGATTTTGAGAAGTAGCCGCTCCGTCGGCTTGACCTTGGTACTGCTCCCCCGCCACATCCAATATAACAAAATATTGGCAATGCAGATAGTCGGTTTCGGCATTAATGGCTTTTAATTTAGCCCGGTTTGGTTTTGTGGGTGCCCCTGATTCCCAGTCCAGTTGAGCTACACTTACTTTCTTGTGGTCAATCGGTAAATTGAAACAGGCTAACAATGTTGACTCGACATCCCGTACTATTTGTTTAGGATTTCGAGCACTACTGGCTAAAACATGGATTTCTTGGATGGTATCGGATTCATCCCGAACTACTCGAGCTGAAATAACATCCCGTATCTGGCGTAAAACGCCCTCGTATTCTTCCACTAGATGTTTGTTGCTGCCAGCCACATTGCTCCCCCATTTCTTACCATAGTCAATTCTTTCTTGTCCATAGTACCTTTGTGCTTACCTTGAATTTGTCACAAATTAAATAAGCCATAGCAGCTGAATCAACAAACTGTATTATCTAAGCTATAGTTACGTTATATTTCTCTGTTAGGAGAAAGATTTCCTCCCACCTAACCCAATGTATTGAATTGTACCATTTGTTTTTAACATTACACTTTACCTAAAGCCAAAGGCTCGGCTAGGCCGAGCCTTTGTTCTGCAGCATTTTTATAGATCGGGCACCTTATGACAAGGGCTCTATTAAGCCGTAGTTACCGTCGTTACGGCGGTACACCACATTGACTTCCTCGGTATCAGCATTGCGGAAAACAAAGAAGTCATGTCCTAAGAGGTTCATCTGCAGAAGCGCCTCTTCTACTGGCATAGGCTTCACTGGAAAACGCTTGGTTCGCACCAGGCGCGGTTCACCCTCCTTATCTTCCTCCTCATCTTTTTTGCGGGGGAGAGCCACATCCAAGACGCTGCCATTTTTGATTTTTCGCGCCAGCTTGGTTTTATACTTTTCTACCTGCTTCTCCAGTTTTTCCATTACCATGTCAATGGAGGCATACATGTCTCCGCTGGCCATTTCGCCTCTTAACAACCGGCCTCCCACTGGAATAGTAACTTCCACAATATGCCGTTCCCGTTCCACCGATAAGGTCACCACTGCCTCCGTCACATCGTCTAGGAGTTTGGCGAGCTTACCTACTTTCTTCTCCACGTAATCGCGCAAAGCAGGAGTGACATCAATGTTTTTGCCGCGTACGATAATTCTCATGCTTACCACTCCTTTCAGCCTTGGGGCTTCACTATGTATTATTCCCCACCAGACGAGAAAATCCTTCCTGAAAACACAAAAACCGGAGCCGTCCCCAGCACCGAATCCTGCTGCATCCCTTTAAAATCCGGGCGCCCACCAAGGGGCGCCCCTACTCGATACTGCACCACCATCGTATCCACTGGTCCCGAGTAAACTAGTAAACTACAAAATTTTACTCAGGAACGCCTGAGTCCGTTCGTTTCGCGGCCGGAAGAAAACCTGCTCTGGCTCCCCTTCTTCCACTATTTTACCATCGTCTATAAATATCACCCGGTCTCCCACCTCCCGGGCAAAGCCCATCTCGTGGGTTACCACCACCATGGTCATCCCATCTTTAGCCAAGTTTTTCATCACATCTAGCACTTCGCCGATCATTTCCGGATCCAAAGCCGAGGTGGGCTCATCGAACAACATTGCCTTAGGCCGCATGGCCAGCGCCCGAGCAATAGCTACTCGCTGTTGCTGTCCGCCAGAAAGTTGGCGCGGATAAGCATCGGCTTTGTCTAGTAGGCCCACTTTATCTAAAAGCTCACGGGCAATATCCGCGGCCGCCGCTGATGACAATCCGCGGACTTTTTTCGGTGCCAGCGTAATGTTATCTATCACCGTCATGTGGGGGAAGAGATTAAAAGACTGAAATACCATCCCTACTTCCTGACGCACCCGATTAATATTAGTGGCCAAGTGATTCAATTTGATACCATCCACCACAATTTCGCCTTTGGTTGGCTCTTCCAAATAGTTAATGCATCGAAGAAGAGTGCTCTTGCCTGAACCTGACGGGCCGATTATAACCACCACTTCACCCTGATCTATGTGGTTTGTAATCCCTTTAAGAACATGAAGCTGCCCAAAATATTTGTGCACATCATTAAGCTCGATCACCTTTCGCCAACCCCCTTTCTGCCCGCCGTACCACCAAGGACAGCGGTAGAGTTAAAGCTAAGTACAGCAAGCCAGACGTAACGTATATAGGCAGAGCATAGCCGCCTTTTCTTCCTACCATTAAATTAGCATAGCGCATAACCTCCGGCACAGCAATAACTGCCATCAAAGACGAGTCTTTAAGCAGCATAATAAACTCGTTGCCCAAAGGAGGCATAATGTTCCGGAAAGCCTGCGGTAAAACCACATATCGCATGGCCTGCCACCAAGACATGCCCAGCGAGCGAGCCGCTTCCATTTGTCCCCGATCGATGGATTGAATTCCGCCGCGCACCACTTCTGATACATAAGCACCACTGTTAATACTGTACGCTGTCCAACCTGCAATCATCGGCGGCAAATGAATACCAATCTCCGGGAGAGCGTAATATACCAAAAATAGCTGCACCATAAGTGGGGTCCCCCGAATGATCTCCACATAAGCAGTGGTCAAAGCCCTAAGCAGCCTACTGTTAGACAGTCGAGCCAGCCCAACTACAGTGCCAATAAATAGCCCTGTCAGTACCGAAAAAAAAGTAATGACCACCGTTACCCGCAAACCCGACAACATAAGCGGTAAAATTTCTGGAATTACTAACCAGTCGCTAATTGCCATGTATAAGTCCCCTCTTCCCGGTGATATAACATACCGAAGCGGCCTGCAGGTTTCCCCGCCGGCCGCCACCGTCCATTGCGGCTACTCTTCTTTAAACCATTTATCATACATTTCTTGGTATCTACCATCTTCCTTGATTTTTTTCAAGACGGCATTTACCTTTTCCACCAATTCCGTATCACCCTTGCGAAAAGCAATACCGGTATACTCTTTAACAAACGGCTCTTCGCTCACCAATTTTACCTTATCCCCATGCTCTTTGACATAAGCCTTGCCCACCGGCTCATCCACTACCACTGCATCCAAGTTGCCATGTTGCAAATCCAAAAAGGCTTGCGGATAATTATCGTAACGTTTGACTTCCTTAATGTCAATGGCTTTGCCTTCGTATTCCTTTTCGCCAGCTTTCATGCGGCTCACTAGCTCATCAGCTGTGGTACCAATCTGTACACCAATAACCTTCCCTGCAAAGTCATTTTCATCTTTTATCTCGTCATAGTCCACCCTAACCGCAATCAGCTGACCTGCCTCGAAGTACGGATCAGAGAAATCCATTTTTTCCTTGCGCTCATCGGTGATAGTTACCCCGGCAATCACCATATCAAACTTCTTGGCCTCCAATCCGGCAAACAGCGTTTCAAAGGCCGTGTCTACAACTTCCATCTCCACACCCAGCTCTTCGCCGATAACATCCGCCAAATCTTTGTCAAAACCTTCTACTTCGCCTTTAGCGTTTACACTCTCAAATGGCGGAAAAGCAGCATTGGTACCCCATTTTAATACCTTTTTGTCACCGGCTTGCTGCTCTCCTGCCGGTTTTCCCTGCTCGGCTGGGTTAGAGCTGCAGCCAGTCACCACTAGAGCCATTGCCAATACTAATACCAGGCCCCATGTCAGCCACTTATTCAATGAATAAACCCCCAATCAGTTAAGTTGTACTTTATGCTCATTATTATACATACTGTAGTATAATATTGCAAGTACTTTTTTTATTCCCCTTGTGCTGCCTTATTTTTTACCGTAAAATCCCGCTGTGGCTAACAATCCCCCACTTAGCATCAGTAGGCCGCTTTGTTTCAAGTTTTCCCCAGCGGAAACAGATCTCTTCCTGTGGATAATGTGGATAAATCTGTTGACAACTTCTGTTTAGTGCTCTTTTCTTGTGGACAATTTTGGGGACGGCACTCAACAAATTACCAAGCCCGGCGAAACCCCGCTTACTCACCAAACAATCACAACCATCCTCTCACAACTCAGACAGGGTAGATGATTTCTCAAATTATCCGCCTAACAGTAGCGAGGAACACAAAAAAACAGGAGACAGCATCTGCTGTCTCCTGGCTATCTTCCCGGTTAGAATTCGCCGCCAGCCATTCTCTGGGCCTGATAGCACTCCCGGCAATATACCGGCCGATCCTCACGCGGCTTGAACGGCACCTGGGTGGGTTGGCCGCATTCGGCGCAGACGGCATCATACATTACCCGCGGGGCTTTCCCAGACCGAGCACCCTGGGCCTGTTTGCGTGCCTGTCGGCATTCACGGCAGCGCGAAGGCTCATTGGTAAAACCCTTCTCCGCATAAAACTCCTGCTCACCAGCTGTAAACACAAACTCCCGGCCGCAATCCCGACATGTTAGCACTTTGTCCTCAAAGGCCATACGAAAAGATCCCTCACTCTTTGAAGTTTTGCCATCGCTTAGCTGACCTGGTCTTTGCCCCCACACTCGCCTGCTGGAAGTCTTGCTCTGGGCCTAAACCCATCACTACCCCTTCTCTCTAGGCGTAAGGCACTCGGCCACCACCCATGGCCTTGCACCTTTCTGCCTAGGCAGGACTTACCCCTAAACCGCACCATGCTCAGCAGCCACTAAACTGCCTTACGTGGATCGCTTTGCCCGCGGCTGGCTTCGATTTTCAACCACAGACCTAAGCCAATGGTAGATT